>CAZIVQ010000089.1:0-9078 GCA_964542415.1 uncultured Bacteroidia bacterium
CTTTGACGTAGTCGATCCGGCTGCCGCTGTTGCTGAATTGGATGTTGTGGGCTAGCACGCCCACAAATCCCAGCTCGGCTACGGCCCGGAAGCTCAGGTTTTCGTTATCCTCGACCGTGCGCCCGGCGGGCTCCTGAGCCAGGGTAGCGGTGCAACAAAAAGCGAAGGTTAGCAGCAGGTGGATGCTTTTTTTCATGGGGTAGTAGGTGGTTGGTTTAAGCGGATAGTCAACTGTGCTCTATCGAACTCAAGTAAGTTGGGCGGGGGAATGTTTGCGATTGAGGCGAACGGGAGGTGTAGACCTTGATGCCCTCGGCATCTTTACGCAATTTCCAGTCGCCGGGCTGCGCCAGCAGGGGGCGACTTAGCAGCGTCCCGAGAAGGGTGAAACAAAGGATAGAAACAGAAATATGCACGAAAAGTGAGCCCGCCGGCCAGGGCATTGTTTTACGGCCCGGCGGGTGGGACTTCTCTTTTCTCCCCTCCCATTTATCCCTATTTTTTCCCAAATTGCCATTCCTGCTGTTGTTTTTTTGCGATCTACCAACCCTGGCAGCCCTATGGAATGGGATTTCTACTTTTGCACCCTCAATGGGCAACCCGCTGCGGTCATGCTTGACCTGGACCTCATCCGGCAGGTCCCAGATCCCGCCCGGCCCTTTCTTTGGGAGGTAGGCATCACCCTCCGCCAGCCCGATGCCGACGGTTTCTCTACCGAGCCCGAGACCCCGGTCCTCTTCGCCCTCGAAGACCGGCTGGTGCAAACCCTCACTGACAAGGCCGATACCCGCTACGTAGGCCGTACCACCACGGCCCGGCAGCGGACCTTCTATTTTTATGCGCCAGTGAGCTTTTTTTTGCACGAAACGGTGGGGGAAGCCCTGGAGGCCTTTCCTGCTTATCCCTATTCGGCGGCCTCCCGTTCCGATCCGGGCTGGGATTTCTACAAAGAAATCCTCTACCCGGCGGCCCAAGAGTGGCAGCGCATCCTCACCCGGCGCATGCACGCGCGCCTGCAAGCCGATGGCTTACCTCCCGACCTGCCCCTCTGTATCGCTCACCGCTTGCAATTTGCCCGGGAGCATGACCGCAGCCAGGCCGAACCCCTCCTGCAGGCTGCGGGATTTTTGCTCTCTGAGCGCGAATACCTCGCTGAAGCCCCTTTCCCTTTCTTGCTCCAAGCCATCCGGGAAGAGGCTTTTACCCTGGAGGATTTGCAAGCGGTGGTGCAGTGGCTCAACCAGCTGGCAGACCAATGGGGGGGCACTTACGGGGGCTGGTCCACCCTTAGCGGCCCTGCCTGAGCCGCCGCGCCACCAGCCCCGCCAACCCCAGGGTCCCAAGCAGGGCCAGTCCGGTCGCCACCCGCAGGGCCCCTGCTCCGGACAGCCAGCCGTATCCCAGCCCGGCCGCTGCTGCTTTAAGCAAACGCGTGAGGCCCAGCAGCAGGCTCAGCCCCACCACCAGCAACATCAGCCCCCGGTGCCAGGCCCCGCTGATGTGGGCCGCAGGCATCAGGCGAGGGTCATAGAGCATAAGCAGCAGAAAAATGGCCACCAGCGGCAACAGCAGTCCATTCAAGGCCTGGGCCAGCACGATGGCGGGTACGGGTTTGATTCCGGTAAGGGCAAAGGCCAGGCCGCTCAGCAAGACTCCACCCCATACGAAGCGAAACCAGCGCCCTTGCGGGTGCCAGCCTTTCTGCTGTTGCCCAAAGAGCGAGCTGGCGGTAACCGCCGCCGCCCAGGGAGCCGTGATGGAAGAAGAAAAACCGGCTGCCAACAACCCAAAGCCCAAACCAGACGCCCCCATTTGCCCCAGACGCCCTTCCAGGACCGTGGCCAAGCCTGCAAAGCTGAAGGGTGCGGGAACGGCGGTCCCTGCCACCAAAATGGCCATGGATATCAGTCCGCCCAGCAGGATAGCCCCGGCTAACCCGGTACGCATGCGGCTGAGCGATTGGCCGTGGGTGAGGCCCGAACCCAGGAAGAGGTTGTAGGGCACGATGGTGGTGCCAATCAGGCCGATGACCAGCCAGCCGCTGCCGGGCGGCAACTGTGGCAGCAGCAGGCCCCGGCTTACTTCGCCTGTCGGCAGGGGAAGGCCCGCAGCAATGCCGATGAAGGCGAGGCCCATGCCAAAGACGATGGTGCCCAGCACCCGGGCAATGAAGCGGGTGCGCCCGGTCCAAAGCAGGGCTCCGCACAGCAAGCCGATGAGCAGCACCCCGGCCTGGCCCAGGCCAGAGGCGAGCAGTTCGGCCCCGGCCAGGGCACCGAGCAGGTTGCCTGCTTGGTAGGCAACGCCCCCCAGGATGATGACCCCAGCCAGTAGGTAGCGCCACAGTCGGCTGCGTGGGCCCTTGAACCGCAGGGCGATGGCCTCCCCCAGGCTATAACCGGTCGCGATGGGGATGCGTGCCGCTCCCTCTTGCAACAGCCAGCAGGCCAGGGTGCTGTAGAGCAATGCCCACAGCAGCTGCATGCCGTGGGCCGAGCCCGCACTGGCCGCCGTGGTGACCGTCCCCGGACCGATGAAAGCGGCGGAAATGACCGACCAAAACCACACGCTGCCGAGGCTGCCGGTAAGTTTTTTCATGTAACCAAAAGAAATAGCCTCCTACCGGCGGCGCATCCGCCCCCGCATGCGGGGGTCGACCACCGCCACCGGCTGGGCCTGTCCTGCGGAGGATACCTCCTGCACAAAGTACATTCCCACCTCGCCGCGGTTTTTGACCTGGACGCTGCGCATGGGCTCCACCCGTACCGCCGGTTTGACCTGCTCGAAAGTCTCCTCGGAAATGTTCACTTTTCCGGGCGCGCCGTAGGTCTCCATGCGGCTGGCGAGGTTTACGGAGTCCCCCCAGATGTCGTAGGCGAATTTTTTCTTGCCGATCACCCCGGCGACTACTGGCCCGGTATTGATGCCGATGCGCAGCTCCCAGACGTCTTCGCCTTTGCGGCGCTGCCGCCCGATCCAGACGTCCATGAATTCCTGCATTTCCATGGCCGCCTGCACAGTATCAAGGGCATGGTTGCGGCCGGGCTCGTTTTTCAAGCCTCCTACGGCCATGTAGGCATCGCCGATGGTCTTGATTTTTTCCAGGTGGTACTTGCCAGCGATTTCGTCGAATTTTTCGAAGGCATAGTTCAGCTTCTCTACCAGTTCTTCCGGGGTCATGTGCGAAGCGATGGCGGTAAAGCCTTTGAAATCGGTGAAGAGGATGCTCACTTCCTGGTGGTAGCGCGGTTGCACCCGTTTGCGGACTTTGAGTTCTTCGGCGATTTCGCTGGGCAGAATGTTGAGCAGCAGGCGATCGGTTTCTTCCTTGGCTTTGCGGCGGGCGCGCCCCCGCAGGAAGAGCCCAAAAATGATCAAGACCAGCACGCTGCCACCGCCTACGCCCATGGCCAGGAATTTTTGTTGGCGCTCCTGCTCTGCGAGAAATTTCTTCCGCTGGGCGTCTAGCTCGGCTTCTTTGGCTTTGAGTTCGGCTTCTTTGCGGGCTTTTTCCAGCTGGAGCAGGTTACGCTCGGAGACCACCACTTCTTTGGTTTCCTGCTCAATGGTCAGGCTGTCCCGCACGTCCACGATCTGGGATTGAAACTGGTCGAGCTGCATCTGGTAGCTTTGAGACTCCAGGTAGTTTTGCAGCAGGGCATAGCTGGTAGACATGTTTTTCTCGATCCGCAGCACCAGGGTTTGCAAGCCCAGTTCTTTGCTCGGTTTGAGGGCGAGAGAAAAAGAGCGGTGGGCTTCTTGGTAATTGTTGAGCTTGAGGTGGGCCTCGCCGATGCTATTTTCCAAAATCGCGATCGCCGCCTTGTCTTTGGCTTTCTGGGCATAGTTAAGCCCCTGCTGGTAATTGGCCAAGGCCTGGCTGACGTTGTTTTGCTTTTCGTAGCAAATGCCGATGAGGCGGTAGTCGGAGGCGATGCTACTGTTGAGGTTGCCCCCACTTTCGAGTAGCTGCTGTTTGAGGTTGATGGCCTTGCTGAGGTTGCTGCGGGACAGGCTGTACTGATCCTGGTTGAGGTAGACCACCCCAAGGTTGCTGTAGGCACGCACGACCCCCTCCGGAAAGCGGAGCTTTTGCGAGAGGCGCAGGGCTTCATTGGCCAAGCTCAGCGCCGCTTTGGGGTGGGCGGCATCTACCTCCCGGGAGGCGTCGATAAGCAGGACCACCTTGGCCTTATTGTCTGGGGCCTGCTTGAGCTGGCGTTGAATCTTCGCCAGGTCGGGTTGAGCCATGAGGGCCCCATTTATTCCCCAAAGACAGGCAAGGAGCAGGCAAAAACGGGCAACAACACGCATAGGAAGAGCTATCCTTAAGTAAGTGAGCGACCAGGGCCGATCTAAATGAGAAATACCAACGCTCGCTTCTTTTCCCGCAAGAACTCACCCAAACTCATGGGGACAGGGGAAAAAAGCCAGAAACCCTTCTGATCAGCTAACCGGTGACTCACGCAACGATCAGCTAAGCGGGAAGGACATCCACGCCCTCAAATTGCGAAAGTTTGGCGTAAAGGAAAAATGCTTCGTAAAGCCGAAAGGGTTTTGGGGTTTTGGGGTTTGCTATGTTTTTACCGCAGAGTTCGCAGAGGTGGCGCGGAGATTCGCAGAGGGGGGGTGAGTTTTGGGGTTTTGGGTTTTGGGTTTTACCACGGAGGCCACAGAGGTATTTCACGGAGGACACGGAGAGTAGAGTTCTACATTCGTAATTCCTTGTTCGATATTCGATATTTTCCCATTCCCAATTCCCCAATCCCCTACTCCCCAAATCCCCAAACCCCCCTAATCCCCAATCTCCCAAATCCCCTCAATAATACGTCACCTCCACCGCCACCCGGCTCTTGCGTCCCTTTTCATCCATACAAATCACCTCCAGCTCTCCCGGTGGCGGGCGAAAAAACGCCTTCTCTCCGGGATCGACCGTGGCGAATAAAGTGCCATTGACATACCAGTAATGCCGGCTCACCCCCGGCCCACTCGCGGCTTGCAGCAGCACTTCTTCCTCCCCGTCCTGGGTCAGAAAGTAGCCATAGTCTACCGAAGGAGACAAGTTCTGCGGCCCCGCGTCACTGTAGCGGGCCTCACAAGCCGCGTGATGCGGCGGCGGGGTAGGTAAATCCCGCCCCTCAGCCCGGCTCCAGAGCAGTAGCTCCGGCTCGTAGTCGGGGTACACCAGCGTCTGATAGCCCGAGTCCGGCAGGCAATGCGGGCAGTAGCTTTCGCTGCTGTCGGCAGCCACATACACCCCCCGGTGCCGATCGCAACTCCGCAGGGACGAGGCGGTTTCCAGGTACCAATCAACCTTGAAGCCGGTACAATGCGGCCCCGGCAGCAAACCGCTGTGCTGGCATACCTGGCGCTCCAGCACCGACGGCGGCGGCGCAAACCAAGGCTTTGCCTGGCCTGTCTCTAAGGCATTGAACATGTCCAGCAGCAAGGGCACCGCCATGCTGCTCCCGCTCATTTCAGGCACCCCCCGCCCGTCAAAGTTGCCCATCCACACCCCGATGGTATAGCGCGGGGTAAACCCAATGCTCCAGGCGTCCCGGCGGCCGTAGGAGGTGCCGGTTTTCCAGGCCACCCGCGGCCGCTGCGTATCGTCCAGGTACCTTTGTGGCAAGTCTGGCCGCTCCAGGTCAGAGAGAATGCGCCCCACCAGCCAGGCCGCGCCAGGTGTCAGCAACGACCGCCCCTGCGCGCTGCTGTCCTGCCGCCGGTAAGCCAAGGGCCGTAGTTCCCCCTCGCTGGCAAACGCCTGATACGCCCGCGTCAGCTCGGCCAGGGTCACCCCACAGCCGCCCAGCACCACTGAGAGCCCCAGGTCCTCGCGCTGCGCCGCCACTGTCTCGAAGCCCGCCTGCTCCAGCAGGTCTACAAACGACTTTAGCCCCAGGTCTTGCACCAGCCGCACCGGGGGGATATTGAGCGAGTGGGCCAGGGCAAAGTAAGCCGATACTTCCCCGCGGAACTCACCGTCATAGTTTTCTGGCGTGAAGCTGCGAAAGTCGGTAGGCACATCCAGCAACTTCATCCCCGGCGTGAGCCGCCCCTGCCCAAACGCCTGGGCGTAGGCGAAGCTCTTCAGCGTAGAGCCGGGCGAGCGGACCGCTTGCACCCCGTCGACCTGTCCATCGGCGGCTTCGTCGTAGAAGTCGGCCGAGCCACAGTAGGCAAGTACTTCCGCCGTGGCGTTGTCCAGGACGAGAACAGCCCCCGTGCTCACCCCCAAGGGGCGCACGCGCTGGGTGTGTGCGCGCAATAGGCGCTCCGCCAACCGCTGCACCCGCAGGTCGAGGCTGCTGTACAGCCGGGTTTCCCTCGGCTGTTGCCGCCGCAGCTCCAGGCAAAAATGGGGCGTCTCCGGGGGCAACGCGAGCCGCCGGGTGGGCACGGTTTCGCCTTGGGCGGCGGCCAGGTCGGCGGCCGGGAAGGTGCCTTCGGCCGCAAAGCGCTCAATCCATTTGTCGCGGGCGGCGCGCGCTGCCGGCGCGTGGGCATCCAGCCGCAAAGAGTTGGGGCGGTTGGGGATGACTGCGAGCAAGATGCTCTGCGACAGGCTCAGCCGGGCCGGCGGCCGGTCAAAATAGAGGTAGGAAGCCGCCGCCACCCCTTCGATGTTGCCGCCATAGGGCAGGTAGCTGAGGTAGAGGCGCAGAATTTCCTCCTTGCTGTGGTGCCATTCGTACTGCAAAGCCCGGAACATCTCGGCCAGTTTGGCCCCGTAGGTGCGGGCCGAAGGCTCGGCCATGCGGGCCACCTGCATGGTAAGGGTGGAGGCGCCAGAGACCCGGCGGCCGGCCAGTAGGTTGGTGCCCAGGGCCCGCAGCAACGAAAAGGGATTGATCCCTGGATGGTGGTAGAACCAGCGGTCCTCTTTGGCGACGATGGCCTCGATCATTTCGGGATGCACGTCCCCGGGCCGGGTTTCCAACCGCCATTTGTCATCGGGGCTGAGGTAGGCGCAGAGCAGGCTGCTGTCCTGGGCGTAGATGGTTTGGGAGAAAGGCTTGGGCGCCGGTAAGGGAAACAGCAGGTCGAGCAGCAAGAACAGCCCAAACAAGCATCCTACACCGAGCCCAGCCTCTAAACTACGGCGGAGCCAGCGCTTTTGCCGCCGGTACCAGGCGAGAGCCTGCCGGGGGTAGGTCTGGATGTGCGACCAACGGGCTTGCATCATCTGCAAAGGAACGAAAAGCCGGGGAGCTACGGTCAGTTTTTGGGAGACAAATTTTGGCTCAACGACGCTTTGGGTGCTAAGGGTAGGGCTAAGGGCCAGATTACGCCACTTGCCCGCTGCACTATCTGAAAAATCCGGCCCAGCTACGCTGTTTTTACTTCAAACTGCTGCGGGCTCCTCTATTTTCGTAGGTGAACCCTTTCTGCGAACACCCTATTTCAACCCGCCCAACCCCTCATGTGCCGCTTGCACCGCCGGCACCCAGCCGGGCAGCGTGCTCAGGTCCTCGCCCCAGATTTCTTTTGCGGCACAAGCTACTTGCACCAGGGCTGCGGCATCCCCCTCATGCTTAGCATACAACTCCGCCCAGAAGGGCGTCTGCTCATCGCGCAGGCGATAGCGCGTGTCGCCGCGACGGCCATACCAATTGCCTTCGGCATCTTGCTTCACCGGCCGGACAAAGTGCAGAAAAGCCGCAAAGCTCCGGGCCGCCCGGGCCGGGGCCTTTCCTGTCTTGCGGACAAAAGCCACGATGGCCGGCACGTTACGGGCCTTGATCTTCGAGGTGTATTGCAGGCTGATGTCCAGCAACTGATGGCCCAAAAACGGATTGCGGAAGCGATCCAGCACTTCGGCGGCAAATGGCCCGGTCAGGTCGGCGGGTAAGTCCAGGGCCGGGATGATTTCCTCGCGGATGGCCGCCTCCAAAAAAGGGCCAATCTCGGCATGCTCCATGGCCTCGGCCACGGTGTCACAGCCGTGGAGGTAAGCGAGAGCCACCAGCAGGGTGTGCGCGCCATTGAGGATGCGCACTTTGCGCTCCCGAAAGGGGGCGATGTCTGTTTGCATGACGATCCCAGGGCGGTCCAACGCCCAGGGCAAGTGATCCCCGAGGTTTGCTTCCCCAGCCAGGGCCCAGAAGCGGAAGGGCTCGCAGACAGTCAGCATAGCATCTTCGTAGCCCAATTCTGCCTCAAAAGCAGCTTGCTTCTCGGCGCTGGGGCTGCCGCTGACGATGCGGTCGACCAGGGTGTCGACAAAGCGGCAGTCTTCCTTCAGCCAGCTCTGGAAGGCCGCCGGCAACTCATGCCCCTGCGCTTGGCGCAGCAGCAGCGCGAGCAGGGCCTGCCCGTTGTCGGGGATCAGCTCGCAGGGGAGCACCGTCACGCCCCGCTCCGCCGCGCCATCAAAATGCTGCCAGCGGGCGTAAAGCCAGGCCACGAGCTTGCCGGGAAAGGAGGCTGGGGCGGTATCGCCGGTCAGGCTCGATTCTTCCTGGAAAGTGATGCCCACCTCGGTGGTGTTGGAAATGACGGTGTCCATGGCTGGCTCCCGGGCCAGCTCCAGCAGGGCGGGCCAGTTTCCGGCGGCTGAGAGGGCGCGGCTCACGGCCCCGCACACGCGAAATTCGCGCAGGGTCTCTCCCGCTTGCAAGCCTTCGAGCCGCAGGGTGAAAAGGCCACCCTGCCCGTTTAGCAAGTCAGCGCGGCGGCGGCCGGTCGACTGCACCATCACGATGCGGCCCTCGTAGCGGCCGTCCCGGATGGCCTCGTCGATGATTTCTCCTACAAATCCCCGCAAAAAGGCACCGGTGCCAAACATCAGGATGCGCTCGGGCACCTGCGTCAGGTTGGCCGGGGGAGGGGTAGGAGCAGGTTGGGCTTGGGGAAATAAGTCGGGATGAAGGGTAGGCATGGGGAGGGGAAGATGGGAAGATGGGAAGATGTGAAGAGGGGAAAAGGTGAAGATGGGAAGATGGGATGGTTCCGAGGGGTTTTGGGTTTTGGGTTTTGGGTTTTTAACGCGGAGAGCGCTGATCCTGGATGCCCCGATGCACCGCATAGGCGGTAACCTTAAAATATTGATCGTTAACACCCTGAACCTAAACG
>CAZIVQ010000090.1:0-9074 GCA_964542415.1 uncultured Bacteroidia bacterium
CGGTAAAGATCCGCGCCGCATCCTCCACACTCGTGCCGCCACTCAGCTCCGCCGCCTGCACCGTCTCCAAGCCCAGCTCCGCCGGGCTGATCAGTCCCTCGCCCCGGTCTGAGATGTACTTGGCCGAGCCGGTAAGCGAGATTTCGTCGTAGCCATCCAGCGCGTGCAGGATGGTAAACTGCTTGCCTGTCTGCTGGTAGAGGTAGCCGTACAGCCGCGCCAGTTCCAGGTTGAAAACCCCCACCAACTGCTTCTGCGGAAAGGCCGGGTTCACCATCGGCCCGAGCATGTTGAAGAAGGTCTTTACCCCCAGCTGCCGCCGGATCGGCCCCACGTTTTTCATCGCCGGATGGAAGAGCGGCGCGTGCAGGAAGCACAGCCCGGCCTGGTCCATCTGCCGCCGCAGGCGGTCATAGTCATTGGTGAAGCTGCCGCCGAGGTGCTCAATCACGTTCGAAGAACCCGAAACCGAAGATACGCCATAGTTGCCGTGTTTGGCCACCGGCACGCCTGCCCCGGCAGCGACAAAGCTCGCCAGGGTGGAGATGTTGAAGGTATCCTTGCCATCGCCGCCGGTGCCGCAGAGGTCCATGGGGTCGTAGGCGGCCAGGTCGACCGGCACGCAGAGCTTCAGCATGGCTTCGCGGAAGCCCGAAAGCTCGTCCACGGTGATGGCGCGCATCAAGTAGACGGTGAGGAAAGCCGCTACCTGCACATCGTTGTAAATGCCGCCGCTGGCGATGTTGGTCAATATCTGCTTGGCCTCGACCCGGCTGAGGGTCTGGTGTTCGAAGAGGCGATTGAGAATGTCTTTCATGCTTTGGCCGCTAGGGGTAGAGGAAGGAGAATGAGGCTTCGCCACAGGTAGTTCCAGCCAGTTTTGCACCAGGCGGATGCCGTGGTCGGTGATGACCGACTCGGGGTGAAATTGGACGCCGTAGACCGGGTATTGGTGGTGACGCAGGGCCATCACCTCGCCCTCCTCGTCGACGGCGAGCAGCTTGAGCTGCCCGTTCATGCTCGGACGGCGTACCGCCCAGGAGTGGTAGCGCCCGATGTTGAAGCGAGCGGGTACGCCCCGGAAGAGCGGGTCCTCCGGTTCGAGCACCTGCACGCCCGTGGCCACGCCATGCAGCACGTCGCGCAGGTTGTACAGCTCCGCCCCGAAGGCCTCGCCGATGCCCTGATGTCCCAGGCAGACGCCCAGGATGTGCTTCTCCTTGGCGTAGCGCTTGATCAGGGCCGGCATGATGCCCGCCTCCGCCGGCACGCCCGGCCCCGGCGACAGCAGGATCTTGTCGTACGTCGCCACCGCATCGAGTTCGATTTCGTCGTTGCGGAATATATCGAGTTGATCTCCATACCCCAGCTCCCGGATGATGTGGACCAGGTTGTAGGTGAAGGAATCGTAGTTGTCGAGGACGAGGATTTTCATTGGAGAATATGGAGTATAGATTATAGAGGATGGACCCAAGCCCATCGTCTTTACCATTTTCACTTCTTCACTTCTTCACTTTTTGCCGTCTTCACCTCATCCTCTTCCCCCGCCGCCAGCCGCAAGGCCCGGCGCAGGGCTTCGAGCTTGTTGTGGACCTCTTGCAGTTCTTTAGCGGCAACGGACTTGGAGACGACGCCGGCCCCGGCCTGGAAGTAGAGGCGGTTGCCTTTGCTGAGGAAGGAACGAATCATGATGGCGTGGTTGAAGGTGCCGTCGAAGCCCAGGTAGCCCATGCAGCCGCCGTAGTAGCCGCGGTTTTCGGTTTCGTAGCGGTCGATGAGCTGCATGGCCCGGTGCTTGGGGGCGCCGGAGAGGGTGCCGGCCGGAAAGGTGTCGGCTACCAGTTGCAGCGAGGAGGTGTCGGCGTTGATGCGGGCCGAAACTTGCGAAACGAGGTGAATGACGTGGGAGAAGTACTGCACCTCCTTGTAGGTGTCGACCTTGACAGCGCTGCCGTGGCGGCTGAGGTCGTTGCGGGCGAGGTCGACCAGCATCACGTGCTCGGCATTCTCCTTGGGGTCTGCCGACAACTCCTGCGCCAAGCGAGAGTCCTCGACATCGTTGCCCGTGCGGCGAAAAGTCCCGGCGATGGGATGAATGACGGCCTGCCCGTCTTTCACGATGAGCTGCGCCTCGGGCGAAGAGCCCATCAGCTTAAAATTGCCCATACCGCAGTAGAAGAGGTAAGGCGAAGGATTGATCGAACGCAGGGCCCGGTACACGTTGAATTCATCGCCCTGAAACCCCTGCTGAAACCGCCGCGAAAGCACGATCTGAAACACATCTCCCAATTGGCAGTGCTCCCGCCCTTGCTCGATCACCTCAAGGAATGCTTCGTCGGTAATGTTGGTGGTTTCTTCTCCTTGTAGCGAAAACTCGAACTGCGGCACCGTGTGGTTGTGAATCAGCCGCTCGATCTGATCCAGTTCACTGGCTTGGCCCTCCAGGGTGTGCTCCAGCAAGTACAGCTCGTTGTTGAAATGGTTGATGACGATCATGAAGCGGTAGGCCAAGTACCAAAGGTCCGGGATGCGGCGGCTCTCGTCGGGATAGGCTTGGATGTCGACGGTCTCGTAATGCCGCACCACGTCGAAGGCCTGGTAGCCAAAGAGGCCATGGGTGCTGAACTTCAGCCCCAGCTCGTCTGCCTCGAAAGCATCGATGAACTGCTGCAACAACTGCGGCAGGGCCTTGGTGCCGCTGAGGGCGTGGGTTTCGACCTGACCGTCGGGAAAGGTCATTTCTGCCTGCCCGTTTTCGACCTTGAAGCCCGCCATGGGCCCAAAGCAGAGAAACGAATAGGGGTTTTCGTTGCCGTGGTAATCCGAACTTTCCAGCAGCAAAGTCTGGGCAAAGCGATCGCGTAGGCGCAGGTACAAGCTCACCGGGGTCACGGTATCAGCCAAGCGGCGGCGGTAATGGGTGTGAAGGCTGTATTTCATGGGGCAATTTTCAGTTTTCAGGGAACAGGATTCAAGGATCAAAGCGCAGCGTCCATATTCCATATTCTCTATTCCATATTCTACTCAAAAAAAATCCGGACTCGCTGTTTCGCAGACAGCAAGCCCGGACATCCGGAGCTTTTATTTCCCTCAACTTAAAGGGAGCATCGCCGCCTGCGAATTGCTTCGGGGCGCCACCACCATGCGTTGAGGAAAAAGGAATTTTTCATTGTGAAGGCAAAGATAGGGCTTGCCAGCAATTCTGCAAGTTCTGGTAAGAAAAAGCTGGGTTATGTTAGGCTTGCCTCCCCTCCCCTACTCCCGCAGCAGGTTTTGCTGGTTCAGAGCCTTGAGTACCTCCGAGCGATAGTTGCGGCCAATGGGCAGCTCGATGTCGCCGATCTCCACGCTGGGCGAAGAGAAAGCATCGACCTTGTCGAGGGCCACGATGAAAGACCGGTGAATACGCTTGAACTTGTCCTCGGGCAGTTTTTCTTCCATGTAGCTGATGCGCTGGTAGGCGGTGACCGTTTTGTCGGGGGTGCGCACCCGCACGTAGTCCTTGAGGCTTTCGATGTAGAGAATGTCCTTGAGCAGGACTTTGATCATTTTTTTATCCGCCTTGAGGTAAATGAAGGCATCTACATACGCCAGCCCGGTTTCTTCTTCCAAAGCAGGAGGGGACAAAGGCGGCGGGGCATTTCCCTCCAACGCCTGATAGACCTTGTTGACGGCCCGGAGGAAGCGATCGAAAGAAATGGGCTTGAGCAGGTAATCCATCACGTTCAATTCGTAGCCTTCCAAGGCGTAATCCCGGTAAGCGGTGGTGAAAATGACGCGGGGCGGATGGTTGATGTTTTTCAGCAGGTCGATCCCGGTGAGCTTGGGCATCTGGATGTCCAGAAACAGCAGGTCTACCGGCATGCGGTTCAGCAGGTTGAAAGCCTCGATGGCATTGTCTACCCGGGCCACGAGTTCGAGGTCCTCGATTTTATCGAGGTAATTCTCCAACACATCCAGCGCCAAAGGCTCATCGTCCACAATCATACAGCGAATTTTCATAGCGGCGGGAATTAGCGGGTTGGGTGGGGAGAAAGGTCGATTTTCAGGACAACCAGAAACGCGTCGTCCTCATCGAAGAGGCGCAGTTCATGGCGGCCGGGGTAGAGCAGTTGCAAGCGACGCCGGACGTTTTTGAGGCCAATGCCCCCGGTATAATCCTTTTCGGCTTGCAGATGCCGGGGCGGGCGGCTGTTTTCGACCTTGAGGGTAAGAAAATGGTGGTTCAGGTTGAGGTGGAGGGTGATCCATTGTTCCTGAATATGGTCACTGACGCCGTGTTTGAAGCTGTTTTCGACAAAGGGCAGCAACAACATCGGCGCGATATGGATGCCCGTCACCGCCCCCGAAACTTCAAAAGACAACTCCAGGCGGTGGCCATAGCGGATTTTTTCCAGGGCGATGTAATTGTGCAGGCATTCGATTTCGCGGCTCAGGGGCACCTCACTGGCCATGGTGTCATAGAGCATGTAGTGGACCATGCCCGACAGCCGCAGCACCACCTCCGGGGCCGCTTCTGACTGCTTGAGGGTGAGGGCGTAGAGGTTGTTGAGGGTATTGAAGAGAAAGTGCGGATGGACCTGGGCTTTGAGGAATTTCAGTTCCGCATGCAGTTTCTCTTGCTCCAGGGCCTTGGCCTTCTGCTGGTCTTGGTACCAATGCTTGACGATTTTGATGGCCGAGGCAAAGAGCAACACGTAGAGAATGGTCAGAATGTGCTTGATGATGCTGTAAGCATCGAAAAAATCGCCGTAGGGCATGCCGGGATACTTCACCGGATAGAGCCAGAAGTAAATCACCGCCCGCTGCAGCAGCCCCGATAGCAGCAGCAGCAGCAACACGGTCCCGGCAAAACGCCAATAGCTTCCCCGCAGCAGCAACTTGGGAATCAGCAGGTACAGCGTGAGGTACACCACCGCCAATTTGACCGGCAAGACCACCAGCTGGTCTTTGAACGCCTCCAGAAAAGAGTCGCCCCCGATTAGGGCAAAAAAGGCCACATAGCTCAACCAAAACAAAGGATGTATCAGCCAGCGCTGCCGCAACCAGCGGGCACGCATGAGCGGATGCTGGGTCAGGTCCACCCGCAGCGGCTCTGACTCAGCGGCCAATGCTTCTTTCTCCAAGGCCCGAATTTCCATGCCCAAAAATAACCATCAGCCGCTCCTTTCCCTGAGCCCCGGCCCGTTTTTCGACCAACGCCCCTCTTTCCTCGCCAAATGGCATCTCCTCCCTCCTTACGACATTGAGATTTTGAGACATTGAGACATTCAGACATTGAGAGGTTGAGACTTTGAGAGGTTGAGATTTTGAGACATTGAGATACTTATCCATCTCAACATCCATCCATCTCAATATCTATCCGTCTAACCATCTATCCATCTAAAAATCCACCTTGTAATAAAAGATCGGCAAGAAACCCAGCTGGTACTCCTCCTGCACGGGCTCGCCGCTCGGATGGTCCGGCACGTAGGTCTGGGTGAGAATGTTGTCGGTGTTGAAGACGTTGACGAAATCAATGGCCAATTCGTGGGTGACCTTGGGCCGGTTCCATTGGTAGAGGACCTTCAGGTCAAAGCGGAAATAGGGCGCAAACTGCAAGGTGTTGAAATCCTCGTCTTCATAGACGATCTCATTTTGCACCACCGACTGCGTCTCATCCACCGGCCCGTACCAGCGCCCGCCGATGGAGGTGACTTTGGCCCCCAGCTGCAAACGGGAGCGCTCGCCGACGCGCAGCTCGCGGGCCACCAAGGCATTGACGGCGTAGCGGCCATTGAAAGTGGTATTGCGCCAGACCCCATCGCTGCCCTGGTACTTGGAGTCGAAGAGCGAACCGGTCACGAGGAAGTAATACCCCTGCGTAAAAAACTTCTCCAGGGTCAGCTCCAGACCGTAGTTGCGCCCGATACCTTCGTTTTCCAAGGTGTCGGGAAAAAACCGTGCGAAGCCCGAGCCAGCGTTGATCAAAGAAAAACTGCTGGGATTCACCTCCACTGGAATGTTGTACAGATGCTGGAAATAAGTTTCCACCTTCAGGCGCATGTTCCGGGCCAGGTTCAGGTCGTAGCCGAGCACCGCATGCAAGCTCTGGCTGAGGCCCATGTCGAGGTTGTGTTCCTGCGGGTCCCCATCGAGGGTCTCCTGGCTGTAAAAATAGAGGTAGGGCGTCTGGATCTGGCTGTGCAAGCCCGCCCCGAAGCTCAGCTGCTGCTTCTCCGCCAACTGGTAGGTGAGCCCCACACGAGGCTCGACCGGCGAAAAGCTGTTTTCATTCAGGCTCCAGTACAGGCTGGTCAGACCCGCCGTCACTGCCAAGCGGTCACTCAGCTGCCCTTTGTACTGCACGTAAGGCTGAACCAAAACGGCCTGATCCCGGCCATCCCAACGCAAGCGCCAGTCGCCCAGTAGCTTGGGGCCGCCATTGAGCTGCCCGGTCACCGAGCGTACGCTGTCGACGTAGTTCATGAAGTACCCGTCCAGGTTGAAACCCAGCTTGAGGGTGTGGCCCGGGGCCAATTTGCGTTGCAGGCTCAAGTAGCTGTGGGCTTTGGTTTCATTGAACCGGTAGTCCAGAATGGGAGGTAAGGAGTCGTACACGTAGACCTCATCCCCCGCCGCATTTTGTTCTACCCGCCGGTAAATCTGCTCGTGGTAGGTGTCTACCCCCTGGTAAGAAACCCCGACCCCGACCTTGAGGTAAGTGTTGAGGTTGATGGGGTACAGGTAGGTGGCCCCGACCACGCCCAGGCTGGAACCAAAGTACTGGTCCCGGTCAGTATCGGCCGCAAACACATCGAAATCCTCGCTCGGAGCGGGCTCATCGCTGTAGAGAATCTCGATGTCGCTGATCCCGCCCATGCCCCAAATGGCCAGATTGGCTCCGTTTTTCTGGGGAAAATTGAGCCGGAAGGCCCCGTCTTGGTATTGCGGAATGGCGTTGGTCCCCACGTCGATCCCGATAAAGTCAAAGATGGCCAGGGTCGAATAGCGGTACATGGCGAGGTAAGAGGCGCCGCCATCGCCAGGAAGGGGGCCCTCGGCGGTCAGCTCAGCGCCCAGGAAGCCAAGCTGCCCGGAGAATTCGTGCTGTTCGTTGTTGCCGTTGCGCATGCGCAGGTCAAAGACCCCGCCCAGGGCGTTGGCGTATTCACCGGGCCAGGCCCCGGTGAAGAAGTCCGAGTTGGCGAGGAACTTATTGTTGAGCACCGTTACCGGCCCGCCGCCGGTACCGGGGATGGCAAAGTGGTTGGGATTGGGGATGTTGAGCCCTTCGAGGCGCCAGAGCACCCCGGTGGGCGAGTTGCCCCGCACCACGATGTCGTTGCGGGTATCGTCGGCCCCCTGCACCCCGGCGTAGTTGGAAGCCATACGGGCCGGCTCGCCCCGGCTACCGGCGTAGAGGTTGGTCTCCGCGACCGAAAACTGCCGGGCGCTGACCGGAGCCATTTCGTTGCGCGCTTCGCCATCGCGCTCGGCGACAATTTCGACCTGATCCCCCTCCAGCGCCTGTTCCTGCATCTCGATATTGAGGATTTTTTCTTTGGCCGAGCTGACCTCCACATTGTTGCGCACCACCTTTTGGTAGCCAATGTAGCTCAGCTGAAGCATGTGCGAGCCTACCGGCACCTTTTCGATGCGAAATTCGCCGTTTTCGCCGGTATTGGCACCTAGGGGCGTCGGCAGATCAACCACCACCACGGTGACGCCCGCCAGGGGATATTTGGTGTCGGTATCTACCACTTTCCCCCGAATGGTCTGGGTAAGGGGTTGCGCGGCCAGCCAGCCAGCCAGCAGGCTAAAAACAACAACAAACGAGTAGCGTAACATGGCAAAAAAGTTGAGCAGAATAAAAATGGGAGAAAAGGACGAGCAAACCGAGCATTAGACGAAAAACCATGTCGGGTCTGCTCAGTTTCTCTTTCCCAGCCCGAAACTATTCTATCCGCGGACACTTTCCAAAAGGCTGGCAAGCGAGCCAGTTGTCTGCTCGGGGCTGCCCGATGCCACCGGTTATCCTTTCGTACTTGAGAAAAAAATTCTCATATTTGAACGAAGAACCCAGTCCCTCTCCTTGCCGCGCTCATCCATCCTTGCTCCATGCCCATCCCACTCTATCGACAGCTCAGTAACGTACACCACCGCTTTCATATCAGTCCTGGCCAGCTCAACCTCGAATTTGTCATAAAGGGCGACCCCAGCCGGGAAACGGTGCTCCTGCTCCACAGTGGCGGCATGGATTACCGTGCCTTTTTGCCCAACATAGACCCGCTGGCTAGATTTTATCAGGTAGTGGCTGTCTCCCTGCGGGGCCATGGCCTTTCTGATCCACCTGCACCCCTCAGCGCAGAAAGCTTGTCCCCCCGGGCGTTGCTGCGGGATGTGGTGAGTTTACTCTGGTCGAGGGGAATCCAGCAAGTACACTTCGTGGGGCATGGCTTAGGGGGTATGCTGGGCTACCTTTGGCTGCAAGAAGACCCTGATAGCTTGATCAGCCTGACCACCTACGGGGCCCCCGCCCGTTATCCTCGGGACCGCTGGCAGGTCAACTTGACGCAGCGCCTGAATCGGATTCGCGAGAACCTCTCCAGCCAGAAACGCCTGGCCGACAAAGCCGCCCGGCAGCTTTCTACCAATGAAGAAACCATTGCTTTCCTCCGGGAAGAGATCTTTATCAAAACGAATTGGGAAGTGTGGGATACCATCCGGGAACAGCTGCCGCCGCTCGATTTTCGCCCGCTACTACGACAGGCTCTCCTGCCTATGCTCTGGCTGGAACCCGAAAACGACTATTTGCTCAGAAACCCAAGCTTTCGCAAAGCGATGCGCGAGACCCGAAATCTCATTCACCAGCAACCCCAAAGCGAAATCATGTCGCTGCCCGACACGGGACATGTGGCCCACCTCGACAGCCCCCAGCCCTTCAATGAGTCGGTGATCAGTTTTCTTACCCGAATTCAAGTTTAGAAGGAGGCGGTTCCCTATGCTTGTGAACCTGTTGAGTAAGACGCCAAGAATAACTTATTCCAATTTTTCACGCCAAGGCGCAAAGGCGCAAATCGAAGACCTGATGG
>CAZIVQ010000091.1:0-9069 GCA_964542415.1 uncultured Bacteroidia bacterium
GAAGAGGGGAAGAGGTGAAGAGGTGAAGATGGGAAAAAGGAAAAAAGGGAAGGGACACTGCTCCAGGAAAGAAGGAAAATGGAGAATAGCGAATGTCAAAGGAGAAAAACGTAAAAAAAGTCTATCCGTCTCAATATCTAAATATCTCAATATCTCAAATTCTCCAACTCTACCTATCTGTCCATCTCACCCTCTATCCGTCTCACCCTCTCACCCCCTAAACCCCATGCTAGCGAGTTGGTGGTGATTTTTGGCGTCGAGTCGATGCAGGAACATGAGCAGGAGCTGGGCGGTGAGAAAGGCATCCCCCCAGGCAGTGTGGCGGTCGTGGGTATCAAGCAGGTTGCGCTGACAGAGGGCATCTAGGGAGTATTCAGTGGGGATAAAATGCTCGTGGGGTTTGTCGGGGGCGTCGAGCCGCTGGGCGATGTGGGCCGTGTCGATGGCGAGGTTGTAGAGCTTGAAGCCGGGGGCATAACGGCCTACGGCTCGCTCCACCATGGCTGTATCGAAGCCCAGGTGATGGGCCACCAGCACATCGGCTCCCAAGAAATCGAGAAACGCCTCCATCGCTTCCGCTTCCTCCATGCCCTGGGCATTCTCCCAGGACACGATGCCATGCACCGCGATGGTTTCCGGGGTTTGTACCCTGCCCTCCACCTTCAACATCAGTTCCAAGGTATCGGCCAAGGCGATTTCTTGTCGCTGCACGGCCACCGCCCCCAAAGAAAGGATGCGATCATGGCGCACATCCAGCCCCGTGGTCTCGGTATCGAACACCACAAACCGCTGGGGCGGCCACGCATCGCTCAGCCGGGGTTTTTCCGACCACTTCTCCAGGTACCGCAAGGCAAAAGCCGGCCACTGCGCCCGCTTGCTGCGCCGTTTTTGCTGCCAATGCTGAAGGAAGTCAAACATAGAGCGGTTCCTTTTTCCAATCCCATTCACTCGCCGGTTTTTACCACAGAGAACACCAAGGGATTTCACAAAGGCCACAAAGTTTTTAACCCAAAACCTCAAACTCTGCGAACCTCTGCGCCTCCTTTGCGCCCTCCGCGTTAAAATACAGCATCCCCCCAAAACCCAAAACCCAAAACGCAAAATCCAAAACTCCCACCCCCCACCCTCACCCCCCAAACATGGTCAGCGAAAACCGGTTCTTGATCAGCGACTGCAAGTCATCAATGGTGCGAAAAGCAGATTTGAGGGTCTGTTTTTCGATCTTATTGAGCTTGCCGAGGTCAAGGTAGCGCCCGGAGCTTTGGGTAGCAAATCCATTGAGGGCGCGGTAGCGAATCAGCATCTCGTAGGCCATGGCCGCCTCATCGTAGAGAGCGCCATTGGCCGGGTCGAGGGCTTGGAGCCGTTCGAAGCGGGCGACCGTGTTGGTGAGGCCGGGCTCGCGGTGGTGCAGCATCAGCAGCCGGGCCGCATCGGCCAGGGGCATCATGCCCCGCAGCTTCACGTCGAACTGATCCTTGTGCTTGCCCCCCCGCTCCACGACCAGGTTTTTGAGAAAACTCAAGGGCGGCGGGTTGCCGAGGGCATTTTGGGCAAAGAACTGCATGAAGAGGGGTTCCTCGTCCACTTCGGCGAAGAGGTGGTCGGTCAGGGCCTGCGCCAGGCGGGGATCTCCATGATCGGCACGGAAATCAAAAAAGATGGTGCCGTGCATCAGGGCCTTGGGCTCGGGACGGCGAATCCAGGCGGTAAAATGCTTTTTCCAGCCCCGCAGCGGCTGGTTCCACTTCGGGTTGCTGGCCATGATTTCGCCCGGGCAATGGGCAAAGCCCGCATATTCGAGCAAGTCCGTCACCCCTTGTCCCAAGGCCAAAAAATACGCTTGGGCCGCCGCGGCCAGCTCCTCCGGCGGATCTTCGTAGAGCAGGGCATTGTCCTGATCGGTGCGCAGCAACTGCTCGCCCCGCCCCTCACTGCCCAGCGAGAGCCAGCAATAAGCCAGCGGCGGCTTTCGGGTCCCTTCCGCCGCCAAGGCTTCTTCGGTCAAGGCGATGGCCCGCCCGATCAGCACATCGTTGATCTGGGTCATGGTCTCCGTGATGAAGGGGATAGAAATTTCCTGCTCCAGGTAATTATGTATCAAGTCTTCGGCCCGGTCTCGCACCTCGCGCAAGGCTTCTTTTTGGCGGGCTTTCAGCATGCGCTTGACCAGCACCGCGGGGTTGTTGCCTTGCGAGAGCAAGACGTCGTGCTCCGAAACGATGCCCCGGAGCGGCGACTGCGGCGTCCCATCTTCGGTGATGACCAGGTGGCGCACCTTCAGGCGCATCATGGCCAGGATCACCTTGGCCACCGTTATGCCTGCGGGCAGGGTGTGGACCGGCGCGCTCATGGCTTGGGCCACCGGCGCCTCAATGGAGAGGTTGCCCGCCGCTACTTTGCGGGTAAAATCGGTGTCGGTGAGGATGCCTACCGGGTGAAGGGTTTCGTTGGCGACCACGATTGACCCTATCCGGTACTCGGCCATGATCTGAGCCGCTTCTCGCAGGCTGCTTTGCGGGGTACAGTAAATCACTTTCTCCTGCGGCTTCATCACGATCACATCTTCTTCGCGAAAAAGTCCGGTGGGGCGATGGGGTTGAAAAAGCAGCTCGCGGCGGGCCTCAGGGGTGGGACTTTGCCCGCCTCGCACCACCGTCTGCCCGGCGGCAAACCCCGCCGCAAAGAAAAGCGCTACCCGGGGATGGGTTTCGAGCAGGGGCGCAAACACCTCCCTCGGCACCAGATACACCAGGGTATCGGCGGCGACCCGGGCTGAGGCGACATAAGGATTCTGGCTGATCAAGGCCCGCACCCCAAAGGGATCGCCTTCGTCGCAGATATCGATCAGACGGGCCCCCTCGGGGGTCTCACGCAGGATCTCGACCCGGCCTTTCTGCAAGACAAAAAACCCCTCCCCCGCGGGTTCGCCCTCGCGGAAAATGAAGTCATTCTCGGCATAGTAACGCACCTTCACCTGGGTCGCCAGCTGTTCGAGCCCTGCGCGTGGAAGGTAGGAAAAGGGAGGATGCTGGATGAGGAAGTCGGCCGTGCGGACCGCCAGGCTATGAGAAATCATCATCGGTGAGCAGTAGTCTACCGCCAGCCAATTCTGGCGGTTAAGGAGTAAGGTACACAGCCGCTGGCCAAGTTCAAAGGTCAGCTTTCTTGGGCCAGGGCCGCCTTAGCGCCCTCCACCGCCTTTTTGGCGTTACCGATAAAGACCTGCCCCCCAGCCAGCACCACCGGACGCTTGAGGAAGGTGTACTCTTCGAGGAGGTAGCGGCGGTAGTCGGCTTCGGCAAGGGTCTGTTCTTGCAGGCCCCATTGCCGGTACTTCATGGCCCGGCGGCTGAAAAGGGCTTCGTAAGAACCTGCCAGGGCCTTCATCTCCTCGAGTTCTGCCTCGGTGATGGGGGTAGATTTGATCTCGCGCAAGGCTACCGCCGGGTCGGGGTTCAGCTCTGCCAGGATTTTCTGACAAGTATTGCAGGTTTTGAGGTAAAATATCTTTGCCATAGGTGAAAAAGGAAAGGAGGTCAATGCCTCATCATTAAGGTTCTCTGACAATTTAGGCAGTGTCTAACCCTTACCAGGGTTACAGGACGAGTTTCCCGCCGTTTTTGTCAGAGAACCAAACTTACCCCAAATCCAGCAAATTCCCAGCCTCCCTTTCTCCTCTTCTTTCACAACCCTATGGCAATTTTGGCGTAAATCAACTCCGATACTCCCGCAACCTACCAGTCAGACGTAGAACTCCCCTGTCTCAATCACCGATTCCCAGCGGGATTGCAAAGGCAGGACCTCCTTGCTTTGCCTGTCTCAGGCGAGGCCTTTTCTCATTTAATTCTACCCCAGCTATGCCCGCCATCGCCTCGCTCGACCTCTCCGATTTCAGCCTCGCGAGCCTTTCTGACCCCAATCTCGCCAAGTCAAAAATCGCTTTTACCACCTTCCCTTACCCCGAAAACACGGATGACCCGGTCTTTTTGGGCATCAAACCCAAACCCGGACCCACCGTAATTTATCCCCCTACTGACCCCATCATTCTCATCCCCCCCATGATGATCGGGACCCTCAGCATCGAGGACCCCTACCGGCTGGGACCGGATACCATGCCAGTATCTCAGCGTCTCGCCTTGACCTTGCACAAAGCCGACTTCCAGGCCATCAACGCATACTACGAATCCTACCAGCAGGATAGCGGCGAAAACTGGTTCATCATCAAAAATCCCGAGGAGCCGATTTACATCAAAGTGTTGGAAACCAGCACCTCAGGAACGGTGGTCCGGGTCAAAGCCACCACCCAGGAAGAACTCGATCTGTTGCAGCTTGCCTGAAGAGAATGAGCGGTTCGAACCCCAAGGCTCCTTTCCTTCGCCAACAGATAACCCCGTCACAGGCGGCAAAACCCCGGTTTTGCCGCCTTTCCTTTTTGGTTCAGGCGGCGATAGCACATGCCCACACGCATGGCAAATCCGCCCGGAATATGAGTAGCGAGGGGGTTCAACCCTTGCTGCTCTAAGAAAAAACCTAATAAGACCGCTCCCCATCCACCTCCTCCATCAACCGGAGGTAAGTATCGTAGCGGGTGGGATGCACCCCGCCGGTTTCGAGCGCGGCCTTGACGGCGCAGCCAGGTTCGGCGACATGGGTGCAGTTGTGAAAACGACACCCAGCGAGCAAGCGGCGCATCTCGGGAAAGTAGTGGCTCAGCTCCTCCTTCTTAAAGTGGGCCAGCCCAAACTCCTTGATCCCCGGCGAGTCGATGATGGCTCCTCCCCCGGGCAGGGGATACATTTGGGCGTAAGTGGTGGTATGGCGGCCTTTTTGATTGGAAGCGGAAATTTCGCCGGTCTTGAGGTCTAGTTCGGGAGCAATCAGGTTGATGAGGGTCGATTTTCCGCTGCCAGAATGCCCCCCCACGAAAGAAATTTTGTCCTGGAGCAAGGCCGCCACTTTTCCCCTAGCCCCCGGGTCAAGGGCACTCAAGCTGGTCACCTGATAGCCAGCCTGCTGATAGACCGCTTCCATCTCCCGCCACCGCGCCAGCTCTGCCTCAGTGTGGAGCAGGTCAGTTTTGTTGATGAGAATGCGAGCCGGAATATGGAAAGCCTCAGCTACCACCAAAAAGCGATTGGCGAAGCCGGGAGCGGTCTGAGGCTCCTTGAGGGTAAAAATCAGCAAGGCCTGATCAAGGTTGGCGGCCAGGATATGTACCCGCCGGGCGTGGGAGATGGCTTTGCGTAGCAAGTAGTTTTGGCGGGGAAGAATTTCCCGGATCACCCCAGGCTCATGGGCATCGGCGGGCGGGCTGAGCCGCACCCGGTCCCCCACAGCCACCGGGTTGGTGGTATTGAGGCCTTCGAGGCGAAATTTTCCCCGCACCACACAGTCGATCAGTTCCCCGGCCGGGGTCTGCACCCGGTGGCTGGAGCCGGTGGTGCGGACCACGGTGCCCTCTACCAGAGTCAAGGCGGGCGAGGCAGCTTTGGGTTTTTTACTCATGGCTTGGGGGTAGCTACGCGAATCGCTTGCCAGGCAGACCGGCGGGCCTCTTGCTCGGGCGAGGGATTGCCCTGAAGCACAAATTGCGGCACCACCGCCGACACGGTTTGCCCCAGCGGCAGTTCGGCCTGCTTCATGCGCCCAAAGTGAAAATAATGCACCAGCACCCGGGGCTCATCCTGCAAGTGGGACAACCATTCGTCCAGGTTTCCCTCCAACCGATGGCCATTGATGGCCAGCAGCTCGTCGCCTACCGAAAGCCCGCCCTCAATGAGCGGACTGTCTGGCCTGAGGGCATCGATCCGTATCCCCCCGCCTGCTTGGGCACTCCCCAGCATGCCCCAACGGTGCTCCACAGGCGAAGGCCAGGGAAAATGCCCCAAGATGAGGCCAAAGTACTGCCCCATCTGCCGCAGCAGCGGGTCCAGGGAATCCGTCCCCGTCAACACTGCGGCAAAAAATTCCCCCAAGTCTACGCCTGCCACCTCCTGCGCCAGCTCCTGGTAATCGGTCCCGGTATAGCCTTTTCCTTCCCGCCCAAACCGGTGGTAAAGCAGGCGCATCACCTCATCCAAAGAGCGGTCATCGCCAGAAGCCTGCCGGATCTGCCAGTCGGTAAGCAGGGCCGCGAGGTAGCCTTTGGTGTAGAAAGAAATGCGCCGGTTGGGGAAGCCCTCTCGCTGGTAGCCATTGACCCAGCTGTCGAAACTCGCTTCTTCCAGGGAGACAAAGTCCTTGCCCCCCATGCGATAATGGGTCTGCAACTCCCCATTGATGCTTTCTACCCACCGATCTAGCCCCCAGACGCCACTTTTCCAGAGCATGAGGTCACCATAATAAGTGGTGACCCCCTCGGTCACGTAGTGCAAGCGCGAATAATTTTCTTGCCCGTAGTCGTAGGGCAGCATATCGGCCGGACGCAGGGCCTTAACGTTCCAGGTGTGGAAGAATTCGTGGGAGGAAATCTCCAGCAGCGAGCCGTACAGCGCCGGCTCGTGCAGGCGGTGCCCAGGCCCCAGGGTAATCACGGTCGAGGAGGGGTGCTCTACCCCATGCCGAAAGCGGTGGGGCAGCAGGAAATAGAGGTAATGGTATTCTGCCTGGGGAAAATGCCCGAAGAGTTCCAGCTGGGCCAGGCTGTAGGCTTTGACGTCGGCCGCGAGGCGCAGCAGGTCTGGCTTGCCGTGGCCCAGGAACCACAGATGCACCGGAATGCCCGCTACGTCCAATTCATGGTGCAGCAGGTCCCGGGCAGCGAAAAACGGGTTGTCGACCAGGGCGTGAAAATCGGGCAAGGCGTAGACTGGCGCTTCCCCGGCCAGCCCGGCTACCTCGTAGCCATCCGGTAACTCGAGCCGCAAGTCGCAGGGTTGGTCGAGCTGGTCTTCCCGGTAGAGGGCCAGGTTGATGGGGTTGACGTAGATGTGTTCCGGGTCAAAAAAAGAGCCCCCGGCATCGGTCTGATCAGCAAAGTAGGCGTAGGTGAGGGTGAAAGCCCCATCGGCCGGGAGGTCTATTTCCCAGCCGTGGGTGCTGATTTTGGACACGGGCAAGGCGCTGCCATCGGGAAGGAAAGCCTGGAAATCAGCCACATAGCGGGGATAGGCTTGTCGTTCGTAGCGACCCGGCCGCCACAGCGGCAAAAAAAAACGTACCGGCCCCGCCGGGGCCTCGGTGTCAATGCGGATGTCGATGAGTTGCTCGGCCGGCCGGAGAAAAGAAAGGGTATAACGCATGCAGGGTCAGATCATTAGCGATAAGTCACGCTACGAATATACGGAATTCAGGGGAACGCTGGCAGCGTTCAGCGTTCTGACGCCGCCAAGCGGCTGATCTCCCCCTCTGGTCGCAGATCCCGGTTCCATCGCTAGCGGGGTACACCCTCGGCGGGAACCCAAAAGCACCTATCCAGAAAGCCCCCCGAGGAAAGTTGACCATTTCTCCCAACTTTTCCGTAATTTTTTCGCCTTAAACCCTTAACCTTGGGGCAGAAACCTTCGTCGCTGCCCGCTACCCTCAGATTTTTTTCTTATGACTTTGGATTTGCTTCTTGATGCCTGGCCTTTGCTGCTGGTTGCAGCCGTTTTAGGTGCCTTATTAATGTGGCTGTGGATGCGCCAGCGTATGACCCTGCCTACCCCTGTGGTGGAAACGGCCATCAGTAACCAGGCCGAACTCAAGGCCTATATCGTCCAACTGGAAGAGGAAGTCAGCCGGAAGGAAAATTTTATTGAACGGAACAAAAAAGACCGGGATAAGCTACAGCAAAAACTATCTCAAGCGCGGAAAAGCCGCGACAATTGGCGGGGACGCCTCAAGGATAGGGAAGCCGAACTCGAAAGCCTGCAAAACCTGCTACGCCGGATGGAAGGAGAACGCGCCAACCTGCGCCGGGCCCTGGAATCTAGCAAGCAGCAAGCCAAGTCGCAGCCGGTCGCTCCTTCCTCGGAAGCCCCTCCTAAAGCCAAGCCTGAAGCGGTGGAACCCGTAGCCGCACCCGAAGAAAAGCAGTCCCCACAAGCGCAACCGGAAGGCCCTTCTCCCGCGGAAGTCCGCAAAGCCGAAACCCTGAGCCGGATAAGCACCCGGGTCGATGAGGTCAATTTTGACCGCATTGGCACCGCCACCGCCGAGGAAAAAGATGACCTCAAGCAGATCCGGGGCATCGGGCCTTTCATCGAAAAGAAGCTCAACCACCTGGGCATCTTCACCTACCGGCAGATTGCCAACTTTACCCCCGAAGACGAAAAAAAAGTCAACGAGGTGATCGAATTTTTCCCTGGCCGTATCCGCCGCGACCAATGGGTAGCGCAGTGCCGGAAACGGACGAGCGAGGTCGCACCGCAACCAGGGGAAGATTAGCGGGCTCGCAATTTGCCCAAGGCGTCCCCTCAGCCAGGGAACCATTGGATTTTGAAGGTTAAGGTTTTTTTGATCTATGCACGTATTCGTGGCTTCTGGTAATCCGGTAAAAATCGAGGCGGCCACCGCGGCCTTTTCTCAAGTATTTCCTTCCTCCCAGCTCCAGGTCACGGGGCAGGGGGTGCCTTCTGGGGTGGCCGATCAGCCGGTAGGCGAAACCGAGACCCTGCGCGGGGCCCGGCAGCGCATGCTGGGCGCCCGGGAGCTGATGCCGGCGGCTGATTTTTGGGTGGGGATCGAAGGAGGCATCCGCAAATTACCCGTAGGCTACGAAGCCTTCGCCTGGATGGTGGTAAGCGATGGGCAGCGAGAAGGCGAAGCCCGCACCGCAGGGTTCATTCTCCCCCCGGCGATCGGCAGCCTGCTCGACCAAGGCCTCGAACTCGGCGAGGCCGACGACCGCATTTTTGGCACCCACAATTCCAAACAGCAGAATGGGGCCGTGGGCCTGCTCAGCGGCGACCGCATCACCCGCCGCAGCCTCTATGAGCCCGCCATCGTGCTGGCCCTCTTGCCCTTCATCCACCCGGAGTTGTATTTGAGGGGAGAGATGAGAAAAAAGAGATAAGAAAAAAGAGAAGAGAGGGGCCGGGGGCTAAAGCCACCCGGCTAGCTTGTTATTTGCTGCGCTGTCAAGGC
>CAZIVQ010000092.1:0-6813 GCA_964542415.1 uncultured Bacteroidia bacterium
GGCATGCCTTATTTCAGAGAACAGTTTTCAATGATCAGTTTTCAGGGAGCAGGGTTCCCACGCTGTCAGGGCTACTCAGCGCCCCTGCTTTTGCCCTGACAGCGTTAACGGCATGCCAACAACGCGCTTAAGCTGTACCTTGGGCTTCCAGCCCGAAGGCCTGTGCGGCTCCTCCGAAGGCGGATCTTTGATTGGAAAGCCACGGCACAGTACATTACCTCCCTACGCTGGTAGGGCTACTCAAAGCTCCTACGTCCAGCGCAGCATCACTTCCAGCCCAGTCTGTATGAGTTCGTCGACGAGGGGGCGGGGGTCTTCGGAAAATTCGCCACGCTGCCGGTTGGCGAGGATGACGCAGAGGGTGCCGCAGGCATGGCCGAGCAGCTCGCCGAGGGCGAAGATGGCGGCGGACTCCATCTCCATGTTGAGCACGCGGGTCTGCTGGTATTCGAAGTCGGCGAGGTGGCGGGGCAACTGCTCGTCGAAGACGGGGATACGGCCGAGGGGGCGGCCTTGGGGGCCGTAGAAGCCGGCAGCGGTGAAGGTGATGCCGGGCCGGATGTTGGGGAACTGCTCGCGGATGAGCTGGTCGAGGCCCGGGTCGGCAGGGGCGGCGTAGAGCGGAATGGGAAACTGGGTCTGGGGCGGAAAATAGGCCTTCAGGGCGGCGCGCAGCTGCACTTCGGCCGGGCTGAGGGGACTGGGATAAAAATGCCGCAGGCCGTCGCCGCCGATGGCGTAGCGGGTATGGACGAGGCTGCCTACGGGCAAATCGGGTTGCATGCCGCCGGAGGTCCCGAGCCGGAGCACCTGCAAGCGGGTGAGGGCGGGCTTGACCTGCCGGGTAGCAAAGTCGAGGTTGAACAGGGCGTCGACTTCGTTCCAGACGATGTCGATATTATCGGTGCCGATGCCGGTGGAGAGCACCGAGAGCCGCTGGCCCTGGTAGCTGCCGGTAATGGTGAAAAATTCCCGTTTTTGCCGCTTGAGTTCGACCTGGTCGAAGTGGGCCGCGACCCGCTCTACCCGGCCGGGGTCACCGACGAAGAGGATTTTTTCGGCCAGCTCACCGGGCTTCAGGGCCAGGTGATAGATGGAGCCATCAGCATCGAGGACGAGGTCGGCAGAAGTGGTCATGGTGAAGCGAGAGGGTGGGAAAAGAAAAGGAGGGGCCGGGTTTTTCCAGAAAAACGGAACAAACCTTACGCCCGTTTCAGGCAGGCGGGCGGATGAAGATAGCGGTTTTTAGCCAGAAGTCTGCGAAGGCCTGAAACCCAAAACGCCCCTTGGCCTGATATACAGGCCGCTCAAGGATGGAAGTTGCTTGGAAAGGGCTTATTTTTCCAAAACCGAAACGGTTATCTGCCGCCGTTCTTTCCGATTCTGCCAACCATTCTTGCATAACCTGCCACCTTGAAGCGGGAGAAAAAGTGACCCGAGGAGCATACTTTTCGTCTTATACAGCGTTAGGTTTAAACAACATGAATAAACCTCCTCGGCTTGGTCACGTACAGCTAAGCACTTGCACATACCATACAAAGCCTGTACCTTCGCGGATTATGATCCGGAGCGGTGTGGGGTTTTTACGCGTCTTGCCCTAACGCCTCAATTATCGCACAAAATATACCTCGCAGTTCATGAGACAGCTTAAAATTAGTAAGCAGATAACCAACCGCGAATCCCAATCGCTGGATAAATACTTGCAAGAGATCGGCAAAGTGGAGCTGCTCACGCCGGATGAGGAGGTCGAACTCGCCCGCCGGATCAAACAAGGCGACCAGATTGCCCTTGAAAAACTCACCAAAGCCAACCTGCGCTTCGTGGTTTCGGTGGCCAAGCAATACCAGAACCAGGGGCTTTCGCTCGGCGACCTGATCAACGAGGGCAACCTCGGCCTGATCAAAGCTGCCAAGCGCTTCGACGAAACCCGTGGCTTCAAATTTATTTCCTACGCTGTCTGGTGGATCCGCCAGAGCATCCTTCAGGCCCTGGCTGAGCAGTCCCGCATCGTGCGCCTGCCCCTGAACCGGGTCGGTGCCCTGAACAAGATCGGCAAGGCTTTCTCCAAACTCGAACAAGAATTCGAGCGCGAACCTTCCCCCGAAGAAATTTCCGAGGTGCTGGAAAACATGAGCGAGGACGAAATCTCCGATACGCTCAAGATCTCCGGCCGCCACGTTTCTGTGGATGCCCCCTTCGTGCAAGGCGAAGAAAACCGCCTGCTCGACGTGCTGGAAAACGACTCCGAGCCCAACCCCGACAACGAACTCATCAACGAGTCGCTGAGCAAAGAGGTGGAGCGGGCCCTGAGTACCCTCACCCAGCGTGAGGCTGAGGTGATCCGGCTGTATTTCGGCATTGGGGTAGAGCACAGCCTTACCCTCGAAGAGATCGGTGAAAAGTTTGACCTTACCCGCGAGCGGGTGCGGCAGATCAAGGAAAAGGCGATTCGCCGCCTGCGCCACACCTCTCGTTCCAAAGGGCTGAAGACGTATCTCGGTTAAGGGAGGGAAGAGGGGAAGCAGTTATCCCAGAGATTGCTACACAAAAAACCCGGACATTGTTACCAATGTCCGGGTTTTTGATTTTTGTCCTCCCCTATTCTCCCAATCCCCCAATCTCCCACTCCCCCTCTATTCCCCCCCATCTTCCACCTCGAACTCGATGCCTTCGCTCGCTTCGGGCTCTTCGCCGTAGACGTACAGGTCAATGGGGTAGCCGACCCGGATAGAGTCGCCGAAGCCTGGCTTGGGAGTTTGGGAATAGACCCTTCCCATCATGTCCTCCGGTCCATCAAGGTTGTAGAGCACCGAGCCGAGGTTGAGACCGAGTTCAGTGATGAGGGTGAGGGCATCATCGTAAGTATAGCCTTCTAGGTCAGGTACTTGCACTTGGTAGGCGGAAGATTTTTGGTTACTGACCACGACGTCTATTTTGCTGCCTTGGGTTACCTCTAGGCCGGAAGAAATCGGTTGCCCTTCGTAGGTAGCTTCGAGGATGACATTGGAAGAGATATCGGGTTTGTAGGTCACCCGGCCGATGCCGAGTTTGTAGCTTTCGAGCCGCAGTTTGGCTTGGTAGAGGGACATGTCGACCACCTCGGGGACCTTGACCATGGGGGGCTTACGCTGGTTGATGGTCAGGGCGATGCTACGATTGGGTTTGACCCGGGAAAAGGGAGAAGGATACTGCTTGACCACCGACCCGGGCGGCAGGTCACTGCGATAAACAGAGTCCGCCAGTTCGGGGCGCAGGCCCTCATTTTCTAAGGCCTTCATGGCTTCAACCTGGGTCATCTCGGTCACATCCGGCACCAATTGTCCCTCACCATGCCGGGTATAAAAAGGCAAGAAAAAGAAGAAAATCAATAGGTACACCCCAATCCCTAGCCCCACGAGGGCCAGCAGGGTGAGCAAAAATTCACGACTGATGAAATAACGCATGATGATCAGTTTTCAGGGACATGGCGGAGACAAGGGGCAAGGTGCAGGGGACAGCGGACCGGGTCTATACTCCATACTCTATATTCTATCCTCCGTCCTCTCACATACGTTCCGGCACCTCAATCCCGAGCAGGCGCATGGATTCAGCCAGGGTTTTGCCTACAAAAGAAGACAAGGCAAAGCGGAAGGCGCTGGTATGGGGAAAATCTTCCCGGAGGATTTTGGCTTCGTGGTAAAACCGGTTGTAGTCCTTGGCCAGTTCAAAGGCGAAATTGGCGATTAAAGCAGGGTTGTAAGCTGCTGCCGCCTCCTTCAGTACCTGTGGAAAGCGAATGAGAGAAATCATCAGAATCCGCTCACTATCGAGCAGGGCCTCTTCTGGCGGTGTCGCTACCCCGTAAGCTGGCATGGAAAGGCCCTGGGCCTTGCGGGCCACGGCGCGGGTGCGGGTGTAGGAATACTGGATGAACGGCCCGGTATGGCCTTTGAGGTCGATTGACTCCGCCGGATCGAAGAGCATCCGCTTCTTGGGGTCTACCTTGACCAGAAAGTACTTCAACGCCCCAGCACCCAATACTTCGTTTAGCCGGGCCAATTCTGCCTCAGAAAGGTCCTGGGTTTTATCCGGGTTTTTCTGGGACTCTTCCCGGGCCTTCTCATACATTTCTTCGAGCAGGTCGTCGGCTTCTACCGTGGTCCCTTCCCGGGATTTCATTTTTCCACTGGGCAAATCGACCATGCCGTAGGAAAGATGGTAAAGGCCTTCGGCATAGGGTTTTTCCAGTTTTTTCAGAATAGCGAAAAGCACGTTGAAGTGGTAGTCTTGCTCGTTGCCTACCACGTAAATGGACTTGTCCATCCGGTACTGCTCATATTTGTCGCGGGCAATGGCGAGGTCCTGGGTGATATACAGGCTGGTGCCGTTGCTGCGCAGCAAGGTCTTCTTATCCAGGCCCATGTCAGAAAGGTCTACCTCCACCGCGCCATCTTCAGTCCGGTAAAACACCCCTTTTTCCAGGCCCTCCTCCACGGCATCCACCCCGCGCTGGTAGACCTGCGATTCATAGTAAAAACGGTCAAAAGAAACCCCCAGGCGCTTGAAGGTATCTTCAAACGCCTCATAGACCCAGCCATTCATTTTTTCCCACAAGGCGCGCACTTCTGGGTCATCTGCCTCCCATTTCAGGGTCATCTCATGGACCGCTTGCATGCTGGGAGCCTCCTTGTCGGCCTCGGCTTTGGACATGCCCTTAGCCAGCAATGCGCCCACCTCGTTGGCGTATTGTTGGGAGAAATTGACGTAGTAGTCCCCGACCAGTTTGTCGCCTTTGACCCCGGCCTCGGCTGGGGTTTCGCCTTTGCCGGCCTGTAACCAGGCGTACATGGACTTGGAAATGTTGGTCCCCCGGTCATTGAAGAGGCAGACCGGATGCACCGTGTAGCCATTGGCTTCCAGGATCTGGGTGAGGGCGTAACCCAGCACGATGTTGCGCAGGTGGCCGAGGTGGAGCGGCTTATTGGTGTTGGGAGAGCAATACTCGACCACCACCGCCTGTCCTTTCCCTTCACTGGTGCGGAAAAACGCGGTATCGCTGTGGTTTTCCGCCAACCAGCGATGCCAGAAAGCCTCACTGAGGGTCAGGTTGAGAAAGCCTTTGACAACGTTGTAACCGCTCACGAGGTCCAGCTCACCGAGCAGGGCCTGGCCGAGGGCCTCCCCGATTTGGGGCGGGGCCCCGAGCTTGAACTTGGTCAGCGCAAAGACCACCAAGGTGAAATCTCCCTCGAAGTCCTTGCGGGTTTCTTGTACCGGAAGGTCTTCCGGAGCCAGCTCGATCCCAAAACGGGCCTTGGCAGCGGCGACAGCGGCGGTTTGTATGGCAGAAATGACGGATGACATGGGTAGTAAAAAAAGCTGGGCTTTAAAGAGGTAGCGATGGAAAAAGTTGGCGTCGAGGGCCTCCTGCCAACCAGGAGAGGCCGATAGCTTCAGTAAGCAAATTTGGCAAAATAATCCGGGATTACCAGCCTTCATCCTACTAGACCAAAAAGAAGGATCAGACCGCTGGAGCAGTGCTCCTTCCCCTACCCCCCTCCCCCCCCCCCCCTCAGCGATTACCGCCGGTACCGGTCCGATCGGCCCACCAGAGCAGGAACAGGGCCGGCACTGCGGACACCATCACCGGCAGCCAAGCACCCACCATCTCCCAGCCCTCTCGCCGGGCCAGGCCCCTGCCCTGGACTTCCAGCAGGTAGAAAACGAAGATCGCCGCCACCGAGCCGAGGGCCGGCACCCCCAACCCTCCCTTGCCGAAGCGAGCGCCCAAGGCCAGGCCAATGAGCAGAAACATCAGCCCATTCCACGGCAAAGCCGTCTGATGGGCGTGGTTGTAGGCATGGTATTCGTAGCGGAGGGCCAGCACCCGGGCCTCTTCCTGCTGACGCGTCCCCGCTGGCAAAGCCGCCAAGGCCGCCGCCAGGCTGTCCCGGGCCCGGCCCATGGCCCAGTGGCCAAGAAACTCGTGCTGCAAGGCCCGGTATGCATCACTCCCGGCAAAAGGAGGCAAATCCAGCGGCAGGCTGACCTGTAAGGTATCAAAATACATGCGGCCATAGGCCGAGGCGGTGGTGTCTTGGGGCTTGGCCAAGGGGTTTTCCTGGTGCCGCGAACCCGCGTAAAGGGTCATCAGCAGCTGCTCCGCCTCCGGCCGGTAGCTCATGCGGGCCGAATCGGCCAGCAGCAGGTCAAAAGGTTCGCCCTCGCCACGGGTATAGTCATAAATGAGAACCTCCTCCAGCAGTTGCGGGTCGTAGGCGGCGCGCCCCCCGATGCGGATCACGTAGCCCGGAATGTCGGTGGCATAATGGCCGGGCTTCAGGTTCATGGAGGGATCCTGCCGCTGCGAGCGGTAGATCAGGTCATAGAGGGCAAAGCCCATGCGCGGAGCTAGGGAGTAGCCATAGGCCAAAGAAAGCAGGGTGATGCCCAAGCCAGTCAAGACGATGGGCCGGATGATGCGAAACAAGCTCAGGCCCGCGGCCTGCATAGCCACCAGCTCCTGCCGTTCTCGCAGCTGCCCCATGGTGAGCAGGGCCGAGGCCAGCAGCGCCAGCGGCAAGGCCACCACCAGCAACCGCCCGCTGATGTAGCCCAGCATCAGCAGCAGGTCACTCCCCGCCATCGCTTTGCCCTCCAGCGCCTTCAGGTGGTAGTAGCTGCTCTGCAATACCAACACCGGCAACAAAATGAGCAGGCTCATCAGCAAAGCCGGGAAGAAGGTTTTGAGCAAAAAACGGTCGAGTCGCAGCATGAAGAATGGCAAGTTTCTCCAAAAGAAACGAAGAATGCCCTGACTTCGATGGAAAGAAT
>CAZIVQ010000092.1:6913-9061 GCA_964542415.1 uncultured Bacteroidia bacterium
CTTTTTCACCACGGAGGTCACGAAGAGATTTCACGGAGGCCACAGAGAAAACCCCCGAACCCCATACTCCGCGACCTTCGCGCCACCTCTGCGCCCTCCGCGTTAAAAACATAGCAAACCCCAAAACCCAAAACCCCCACCCCCCCATCTTCCCATTTTGACGTCTTCACTTCTTGACGTCTTCACTTCTTCCCCTTTTGACTTCTTCCCTCCCCGCCCCTTTCCGTGACCGCATGCAGGCCCAGCTCGGGCCGGAGGCGGGTGATTTTTTTGCGGCGCTGGAAGAGCCTGCGCCGACCAGCCTGCGGCTGAATCCGGCCAAGGTAAGCGGGTCGTTGCCGCTGCCGCCGGTGCCTTGGGAGTCCCGGGCCGGTTATTTGCCGGTGCGGCCGGTGTTTACGCTCGACCCCTGGTGGCATGCCGGGGCGTATTACGTGCAGGAAGCCAGCTCAATGCTGCTCGCCGCGGCCTGGCAGGTCTTGCCCGCCGGGCCCAAGCGCATCCTCGACCTTTGCGGCGCTCCGGGCGGCAAGAGCACCCACCTCGCCAGCCTCATGGGCCCCGATGACCTGCTGGTCGCCAACGAGGTCATCCGCAGCCGGGCCCACATTCTGGCCGAAAACCTCACCAAATGGGGCACCACCCAGGCAGTGGTCACCCAGCTCGATCCGGCCCGCTTCGGTGCCCTGCCGGAGTTTTTTGACCTGCTGGTGGTGGACGCCCCCTGCTCAGGCGAAGGGCTCTTCCGCAAGGACCCCAAGGCTGCGGCCGAATGGTCGCCGGTCCAGGCGCAGCTTTGCGCTGACCGGCAGCGCCGCATCCTCATGGATGCCTGGCCCGCCCTGCGCCCAGGGGGCTTTCTCCTCTACAGCACCTGCACCTTCAACCCGGCCGAAAACGAGGAAAACCTCGCCTGGCTGGCCCGGGAAGCTGGGGCCCAGAGCATCGCCCTCGACCTGCCCGATGCTTGGGGCCTGCAAGCCCGCACCGCTTCCGGCATGACCGGCTACCAGGCTTTGCCCCATCAGGTAGCCGGTGAAGGCTTTTTCTTCGCCCTGCTCCAAAAACCCGGCGACAGCCCCGCTGCTACGGTGAAATTAGGCAAAAAGCAGCGCCCGCCCCTCGCCGCCCGCCACCACCGGCATATGATGGACGAATGGCTGCAAAGCCCCGACAGCCTGGCGGTTTTGCAGCAAAAGGACCTGCTGCGGGCCGTACCGGCAGCCCAAGTGGAGATTTTTACCTACCTCATAGACCAACTCTCGCCCTTGCAAGCCGGCCTGGAACTGGCCGAAGTAAAAAAGAATGACCTGCGGCCCAGCCCGGCCCTATCGCTCTCGCCACAGCTGGCGACAGGGGCTTTTTCGCGCCTGAGCCTCAATCAGGAAGGGGCCCTGGCTTTTCTCAAGCGGGATACCCCCAAGCTGGTGGCCCCCGCTGGCTGGAACCTGATCACCTTCTCAGGGCTGGGATTGGGTTGGATCAAAGCGATGCACCGGCGCAGCAACAACTACTACCCCCAGCCCTGGCGCATCCGCATGCCGCTGCCGGAAAACCTGGAGGGGGCCTTTGCTTTGGCGGATTTGGTGGGGGAGTGATACAGGTGGGTTCGGCATTTCTACCTCCTGACCCACCTGCTCGCCCCCCGGGTAGCTGAGCGGTTATGCACAGGCCCACGCCAGATCTGGATCTGGCCGAGCCTAGTGCGGGATTAATACACCAGCGTTTGCATGGCCCGTGCGGGAATTTCTACCGATACCGCCTGCTCCTCTACGTACAACTGATAGGTGATCGTCTCGTCGGTATGGTTCATGACGACAGTAGCCATGGTCCCGTCCTCGTTGAGGAAAGAGGTGCTGAGCAGGTGGCTGCGGCTGCTGACGGTGCTGACCCGCTTGGCGCCGGGCCGGATAAACTTGGAGAAATGCCCGATGTAGTAGTAGGCTGGGGTGTAGATCAGTTCCCCGCTTTGGGTATCAGCGTGGACCGGGGCGAAGCAAAGGTTGCCTACGTGGTTGGGGCCGCCGGTTTCGTCCAGCAAAATGTTCCAGTCGGTCCAGGCGACCGTGCCCTGGTTAAAATCATTGATCATGGAGCGGCCGTAGCGCTCGGCATTGGGCCAAAACTCGTATTTGGCGGGGTCAAAGC
>CAZIVQ010000093.1:0-9057 GCA_964542415.1 uncultured Bacteroidia bacterium
ATCTCAAATTAGAGCAAATTGTTTTTTCCAACGAGGATTTCAGCGAAACGTGAATCTAACCCTCTCAAAATCTAAACGTCTCAAAATCTAACCCTCTCAACATCTCCCCCTTAGCTCCACAGCCGGTCCCAGCTGCGCTTTTTGGTCCATTCGGGGGTCGGTTCGAAGTAACCCAGCTCTTTATCCATGTGGGCGCGGGCGACCTCTTCGTTAAGTTCGACGCCCAGGCCGGGCTTTTCGGGCACGAGGGCGAAGCCATCTTGGACCAGCGGCTTGTCGCTGGTCACGAGGTCTTCCCACCAGTCGACGTCGACGGAGTGGTGCTCCAGGGCCACGAAGTTTTGGGTAGCGGCCGCACTGTGGACGTTGGCCATGAAGGAAATGGGGGTCCCGGCGAAGTGCATAGCCATGGCAATGCCTTTCTCCTCGGCATAATCGCCGATTTTTTTGGTTTCCAGGATGCCACCCGCAGTAGCGAGGTCTGGCTGAATCATGTCCACGGCCCGGGTGTCGCATAGCTTCTGAAATTCCTCCTTCAGGTAGATATCTTCCCCGGTCAGGGTAGGCGTGTTGATGCTGGTGGTGATCTCGCGCCAGGCGTCGGTGTACTTCCAGGGGATCATGTCCTCCAGCCAGGCGAGGCGATACGGCTCCAGGGCTTCGCCCAGGCGGATGCATTCATTCACCCCAAAATGGCCAAAGTGGTCGGCGGCCAGGGGAATATCGTATCCGACTGCATCGCGGACGGCTTTGACGTAGTTGCACATTTTCTCGAGGCCGGCATCGGTCACCTGTACCTGGGTAAAAGGGTGCTCGGTCTCGCCGTAGGTGCCCGGTATGCGACTCCACTGCCGGCCGATGTCCCAGAAGTTGGAGTTGACCACGGTGTCCTTGTCGTCCCGCAGCAACTCGATGCCGAAGTCCATTTTGAGGAAGGTGAAGCCTTTGTCTACGCGGGCCTTCATGCGTTTGCCGAAGACCTCGGGGTCATCGGAGCGGGTGGTGTCGCAGTATATGCGGACCTTGTCGCGGTAGCGGCCGCCCAGCAGCTGGTAGACCGGCACGTTGTAGGCCTTGCCTGCCAGGTCCCAGAGGGCCATTTCGACGCCGGAGACCCCCCCGCCCTGCCGGCCGTGGAAGCCAAACTGCTTGATGCGCTTGAAGATCATCTCCACGTTGCAGGGGTTAAGGCCCATGATGCGGCTTTTGAGAAAGAGGGCGTAGCGAAAAGAAGCCCCGTCGCGGACCTCGCCCCAGCCGGAGATACCCTGGTTAGTGTCAATGCGGATGATGGGGCAGCTCATAGGCGCGTCGTTGATGTGGACGAAGCGTAGGTCGGTGACCTTGAGGTCCGAGGGGCGAGAATGCCGGGGCACGTACTGGGTGGCGGCAGCGACGGATTCTTCCGCCGAGGCGTTGAAAAACATGCCCAGAGACAAGCCGGTGAGGCTGGCGGCTTTGAGAAAATCGCGGCGAGGCGTAGCAGGCTTTTTGCTCATGGTAATCGTGGGAAGATTGAGGGTGAAAGAATGACCAGAAGGTAATCTCTTCTCCTTAAGGATCCATCCTGTAGGTTCCTAGTGCTTGCGGGGCTCCTTTTTTACCACTCAGACACTAAGCGACACTAAGAGACATTAAGCCACCCTCTTCTTAGGGCTGCTCAGGGTTCTTACTTCCTTAGTGGTGAATGGAGAGCGGCTATTTTACCACTCAGACACTAAGCGACACTAAGAGACATTAAGCCACCCTCTTCTTGGTGCTTCTCAGGGTTCTTACTTCCTTTAATGGTGAATGGAGAGCGGCTGTTTTACCACTCAGACACGAAGGTACCAGGTTGAGGGGGCGGATGGGGGCGGCAGCTCACCCCAAAAGGTTACCCCCCAGCACAGGTTGACCCCTTGGAAGAAAATCCGCATTTTCCGCTCTACCCAAGGGAATGAGGGATTGGTTAAATGAACCCTGCCCCTTGAACCTTGAACCCTGAAAACTGACTATGCGCATTTCCCCTCGCCTCGCCCGCGGCCTGTTTGGCTTGGCTGCCTCGATGGCGGTGTTAGCAGCTTTCCTCCGCTTCCAGGAAAGCTACGATTGGTTTGGTCCGGCCCTGATGGTCATGTTTCTGGCCCTGGCCTTGGCCGTGCGGGCTTACGAAACCACCAAGGGTTTTTCCTACACCCTGATCATTTTCGCGGCGGTGACCGTCTCGCTCACCTTCCCTGAGCTGTTCACCACCTGGGGCGGCTTCAACCTCAAGGGGCTGATCGTGCCGCTGTTGCAAATCATCATGTTTGGCATGGGGACCGCGATGAGCATCAAAGATTTCGCCGGGGTGGTCAAGATGCCCAAGGGGGTGCTGGTAGGGGTGGTGTGCCAATTCACCATCATGCCCTTTGTTGGCTTCGGGTTGGCCACGGTCTTCGGCTTTCCACCCGAGATCGCGGCGGGGATCGTGCTGGTGGGGGCTTCGCCCCGCGGCCTGGCCTCCAACGTGATGTCCTACCTGGCCAAAGCTAACCTGGCCTTGTCCGTCACGCTAACGGCGGTAGCTACCTTGCTGGCCCCGCTGATGACGCCTTTTCTCATGCAGCAACTGGCGGGTGAATTTGTCCCCATCGACTTCTGGGGCATGATGTGGTCCATCGTCAAAATCGTCATCATCCCCATCGGGGCAGGCCTGGCCTTCAACCATTTTTTCCACGGCAAATTTCCCCTCCTCGACCAAGCCATGCCCATCGTTTCCATGGCAGGCATCGCTTTCATCATCACCATCATCACCGCCGCCGGGCGCGATGGCTTGCTCGAAGTCGGTATGCTGCTTTTATTGGCCTGCCTCATCCATAACCTGGCTGGCTTTTCGCTCGGATATAGCGCTTGCCGCCTGCTGCGCCTGCCCGAACAAGACTGCCGCACCATCGCCCTGGAGGTCGGCATGCAAAATGGGGGCCTCGCCTCGGGCATTGCCCTGGAAATGGGGAGGGTCGCTACCGTAGGCCTGGCGCCGGCCATTTTTGGCCCGCTGATGAACATTACCGGCTCCTCCCTCGCTATGTGGTGGCGTAGCCAGTCAGAAGAGGAAGAATTAGTGGATGGTTGAGGGTTGAATGCAGGTTTCATTTCCCCACCCTATGCCCCTTATTTCCTTTATTTCCTTTGTGCCCTTATTCTCAAATCCCTTTTACCCATGAACCGAATCCAACCCTATCTGCTGTGCCTGGCCTTCTGCCTACCCCAGCTGCTGACGGCCCAGTCAGTCGTCCCTACCGAGGCCCAACTGCAAGCCTACACCCAAGCCTGGGAGGGCCCCCGCTATCCCGATGGTCGCCCCAAAGCCCCGGATGACCTGCTTGCACGCCTGGAGAAAGTCTCGATCGAAGAGGCTTGGGGCGTGATGCGCGGCAAAGGTTACCACAACCAATTTGTCGGCGGCTTTTCCATCCTGCATCCGGAGGAAGTCATGGTGGGCCGCGCCCTTACGGTGCAATATTTGCCCCAACGCCCCGACTACCATGAACGCATGGAGGCCTATGGCACCAAAGAAGAAGGCCGTATCGGGGCGATGAATTCCTGGCCCATCGACATGCTGCAGCAGGGCGATGTGTATGTCGCCGATTGCTTTGGCAAAATCGTCGACGGCACCCTTATCGGTGACAACCTCGGCAACAGCATTTACACCAACTCCGGCAACGGCGTGGTCTTCGACGCGGGGGCCCGCGACCTCGAAGGCCTGCAGGAAATCGAAGGCTTCAATGCCTGGGTGCGCGGCTGGGACCCGAGCTTTCTGCAAGGCACCATGCTGGCCGGCATCAACCATCCCATACGCATCGGGACGGCCGTGGTCTTCCCCGGCGATGTGGTCTTGGCCAAAACAGAAGGGGTGATTTTCATTCCTCCCCACCTGCTCGAAACCGTAGTTATCAGCGCCGAGTTCATCATGCTGCGGGATAAATTTGGCATCATGCGCCTGCGCGAAGGCACCTATACCCCCGGGCAAATCGACGGCAAGTGGTCCGATGAAATCAAAGAAGATTTTCTTGCCTGGGTGACAGCCAATGAGGATAGCCTGCCCATGACCCGGGCTGAGCTGGACGAATACCTGAAAGGCCGCACCTGGTAGGTACTCCGCACTTTTTCTAAACGCCGGAAGCTTGACGGCGCCCTGCGGGCATCGTCTAGGGCTTCCGGAACTACATTCTAACCCATTTGAACTTGCTCCGCAAGCACCATTGCTTTTCTTTGTTGAGAACCGCTATATTTCTCTTGACGTTTATCCCAGACATTAAAATACCAGTATCTTACCCAAAGATATGATCCAGCTGTAAACACCTATCTCCCATGAAATTCCTGCTTTCTCTGCTGTCTGTCCTGCTAAGTGCTAACCTGCTCACCGCCCAGCCCAATCCCCTGCTGCGCACTGAGACCTACCAGCTCGACAACGGCCTCACGGTGATGCTCAATCCCGATAGCACCGCCAGCCGGGTGTATGGCGCGGTGATGGTCAATGCCGGGGCGAAGCACGAACTGCCCGAAGCCACGGGCATGGCCCACTACCTGGAGCACCTGCTGTTCAAAGGCACCCGGACCATGGGCACCCTGGACTATGCAGCCGAAAAGCCCCACCTCGACTCTATCAATCGGCTGTACGAGCGCCTCGCGGTCACCGAGGACCCAGCCCGGCAGGCCCAATTGCAAGCCCAGATCAACGAGCAAGCCAAAGCCGCCTCCCAGTACGGCCTGCCCAATGAGTTTGACCGGCTGCTGCGTGGCATCGGCGGGACCGGCATCAATGCCTTCACTAACCATGAGATGACCTTCTACCATAACTCCTTCCCGGCCCACGAGGTCGAGCGATGGCTGGACCTCTACGCCACGCGCTTTGACCAGCCAGTGTTTCGTTCCTTTCAGTCGGAGTTGGAGGTGGTTTATGAGGAAAAGAACCGGGCCATGGATGACATGGGGCGCAAGTTTTTTGAACGGCTGCGAGCCTTACTCTACCCCAATCTCCCCTACGGCCAATGGTCAGTCCTGGGCAAAGTGGAGCACCTCAAAAAGCCTTCACTGATCCAGATGTACGACTTTTTTGAGCGGCATTACGTGCCGGGTAACATGGCCCTGATCCTGACCGGCAACTTCGACCCTGCAGCGGTCAAGCCCCTGATCGAGGCACGCTTTGGGGCCTGGGAGGCCAAGCCGGTGCCCCGGACTGAGCGGTCTCCCTTGCAGGCCATTGAAGGCCGTCAAGTAGAGAAGGTGCGCATCACCCCCATCAAGGTAGGCACCCTCAGCTGGCAGACCGTACCGATAGGCCATCCCGATCGGGTAGCCATGGACCTCTGCGAGTACCTGCTGTTCAACCAGGACGAAAGCGGCCTCCTCAACCAACTCAAGCAGCAAGGCGACCTGATGTTTGTCTTTGGCACCAACGACCGCTACCTCGACGCTGGAGGCTTCCACCTGATATTGGTACCCAAACCCATCATCCAGCCCCTGCGTGGGGTACGGCGGAAGGTGCTGGAGGTCATTGAGCAGGTGAAGCAGGGGCAAATTTCTGAAGAAGCTTTCCTGGCTGCCCGCAACGCCCTGGCGGTGGACTTTCAGGCTCAGCTGGAGAACCTGGAGCGGCGAGGTCGGCTGATGGGCCGGGCCTTCAACCAAGGCGTGAGCTGGGAAGAATACCTGCGCTACCCGGAGCGCTTGCAAGCGGTGAGCCTGGAGGAAGTGGCGGCCGTGGCGCAGCGCTACCTGGGCGAGGACCGGGTAGAACTGATCTCACGCACCGGCTTCGCCAAGCCCACCAAGCTGGCCAAGCCCCCCTTCGAGCCGGTCACCACCGACCAGAAAGGGCAGTCGGCCTACGCCCAGCACCTTGACACCCTGCCCAGCCAGCCCTTTGCGCCGCGCTACCTCGACTTTGAGACGGATGTGCAGCGGCGCCAATTGCCCGGGGGACACGAACTTTGGCACAAATCCAACCCGCTCAACGACCGGTTTACCCTCAGCCTGAGCTGGCAAAAAGGCACCCTGCACGACCCGCGGTTGTCGCTGGTGGCAGACCTCTTGTCTTTTACCGGAACGGAAGCGTTACCCTTGGATGCGCTGAAGCAACGCTTCGCCAGCCTGGGGTGCAGTTATGGCGTCAGCGCCGGTGAAAACACTTTCACGGTGCGACTTTCGGGCCGCGAAGCACAATTGGAACCGGCTTTGATTTTGCTGGGCCAGTGGCTGGATAAGCCTGTGGCCGAGCCTGAAAAGACCATGGACTTGGTTTACAGCGAGCTGCGCACGGAGCGGAAGTTGGAGGAAGAAAGCCCCAGCACCATGGGGCGTGCCTTGATCAATTATGCCATCCATGGCGAACATTCTCCCTACCTGACCCGCCCCGACCTGAAAGAAGTCAAACAAACCGCTGCTTCGGAGCTGTTGGCGAATTTTACGGCCCTGACCGATCAGGTAGCGGCGCAGCTTACCTTTGTGGGGCAGACGCCCGTGGAGGTCTTGGAACCGTGGCTGCGCACGCACCTGCCCCTGGCCCAGGCGGGCCAAGCCGTTCCTTTTCAGCTGCGTGAGCAGCGCATACCGGCCAAGCCCCGCATCCTGGTGGTGGACAACAAAAAAGCGGTGCAGAGCCAGGTGTACTTTTACGTGCCGGGCGTGCCCATGGACCCGGCCGATTACCCGCAAGTACAGGCGTTCAATGATTACTTTGGCGGGGGCTTTTCGGGCATCGTTTTACAGGAGATTCGTGAGTACCGCTCGCTGGCATATTCCGCCCGCAGCAGTTACAACCTGCCTGCCTTGGTCGGCGAGCCGGGTCGCCTGATCGGCTACCTCGGCTGTCAGGCCGACAAGACGCTGGACGCCATTGGGGTGATGCACGGGTTGATCCAGGACTTGCCGCTCAAAGCCGACCGGCTGCCCAGCTTGCGCCGTAGCCTGCAGATGGAGGTGGTCACGCAGTTTCCCGACTTCCGGGCTGTGCCTGGCCGCATCCGCGCCTACGAGCGACAGGGCTTTCGTAGCGACCCCAACCGGGCGGCCTATGCGGCCTACTCGGAGTTGGAGATGGACGACCTCGCGGCTTTCCACCAAAAGGCCATTGCCGACCGGCCCTACCTGATTACCATTTACGGCGACACCCGGCGCATCGACCTGGAGGCCCTGGCTGCTTATGGAGAGGTGGAGATTTTAAAAGCACCAGACATCAGGCGCTGATGTCTGGTGCTTTCGTTCCTGGGTAAAAAGACTGCCTCAATGGTCTTGAGGAAGCTTTTTAAATTGACCGGGGCCGGATTACGCACTTAGCCAGCACACCGTACGGAAACCCGGCCCAGCCAATCCTATTTCGCTTCGCGAAACTGATGTCTAGTACTTCCAAAGACAAATGCCCCCCTATCAAGCTCCGTCAGTGAGCACCCGGATGCGGGCTCCATCGAGTTGCTTGGTCAGGGGCACTTGGCAGGATAGACGGCTGCCCTCGACCAGATTAGGGAGGGTGTCGAGCATGAACTCTTCATCGTCTTCAATGGAATCGAGCTTATCGGCCCCTTCGAGTACGCCCACGTGGCAGGTGCCGCAACCGGCCATGCCGCCGCATATGGCAGGTACGTCAAAATTTTCTTCTACCAGCACTTCCATGAGGCTGGTGGAGCCGTTTTCTTTCAGTTCGAGGGTGCGGCTTTCGCCGTTGGTATCGGTTACGTGAATGGTTATCATGAGAGAAGATGGAATAGAGAATATGGACAATGGATGAGATCTACATGCCTTCTACCCCGGTGACGGTGGTGTATTTAAGCATGGCCTTTTTGTCGGGATGAATATAAGAATAGGCACTGTGAGCCATCAGGGCAGCTTCATGAAAGCCACAAAGGATGAGCTTGAGCTTGCCCGGATAGGTATTGATGTCACCGATGGCATAGATGCCGGGGATGTTGGTCGAATAGTCGCGGGTATCGACTGCCACGGCCCGTTTGTCGAGGTTTAGTCCCCAGTCGGCAATGGGGCCGAGCTTAGGACTGAGGCCAAAGAGGGGAATGAGGTGGTCGGTTTCGACCCGGACTTCCTCTCCTTGCTGTTCCAGTACCACGGCTTCCAATTGCTCATGGCCTTCCAGGGCCTTGAGCTGGCTGTTGAGGTAGAGGTTGATACGGCCAGCTTCGGCCAGGTCGTGGACTTTCTGAGCCGTGTCAGGTGCCCCACGAAATTCTTCCCGGCGGTGAACCAGGGACACACCTGCGGCTACTTCAGCGAGGTAGACGGTCCAATCGAGGGCCGAGTCGCCCCCCCCGGCAATGACTACCCGCTGGTCACGGAAAAACTCAGGGTCACGGACCATGTAAGAGACACCCTTGCGCTCGAATTCCTCTAAGCGAGGCAGATTGGGCTTGCGGGGCTCGAATGAGCCCAGGCCACCAGCGATGACGATCACTTGGGCTTGAACTTCGGTACCTTCTGAGGTGGTAAGGGTAAAGCTGCCATCGGCATGCTTTTCCAGGGACTCGACCCGCTCCCCCAAGGTAAAAGTGGGTTTAAAGGGATCGATCTGCTTTTCCAGTTCCTTGACCAGGTCTCCCGCCAATATGGACGGGTAACCCGGAATGTCGTAGATAGGCTTTTGAGGGTAGATTTCGCTCAGTTGGCCGCCTACCTGCGGCAAGGCGTCGACCAGGTGACAGCGCATTTTGAGCAGTCCGGTTTCAAAAACCGCAAAAAGGCCGACAGGCCCGGCCCCAATGATGCATATATCCGTTTGAATCATGAGTATTGAAGAATAATTGGTGGCTAAAAAAAGCCTGGTCCCAAAGGTCGCAGCTTTTTTCACAGCATTCAAGCTGTGTCAGCTAATGACTAACAAGCCCCGGAAGATGTTTTCCCCTGGTTTTTTCAACTAGAAAATTTTTCTCTAATCTGTGTTCAAACAAAGAAACCCGTAGCTTGTTAACGAATTTTCTTTTTTTCCCTGCCACCGTTTAAATTCTTCCTAATGGCTTTTGACCTGGAGCAGGTTCTTCTCCGGAATAACCCCGAACAAAATCGCTTTGAAGCGAAACTCGACGGGGCGGT
>CAZIVQ010000094.1:0-9045 GCA_964542415.1 uncultured Bacteroidia bacterium
TGTTTTTCTACGGCACGCATAGCGGTGTGGAACTGGATTTATACTGGCAGTACAACGGGCGCTCCTACGGCGCGGAATTCAAATACATGGATGCTCCCAAGCGTACTAGGTCGATGTATCGGGCAATAGAAGACCTCGAACTAGAACATCTGTACGTCATCTACCCCGGGGACCAGCAGTATGCGCTGTCCGGGCAGATAAAGGCACTGCCGGTACAAAAGTTAGGCAACATAGCGTTTAAACCACCTCAATAACTACCTCCCCCTCAAATTTTGGGCTGGAGCGGTTGTAAGGCGGTTGGACCGAGGTCACGACCATGCTCAGCCGGTACTTTCCAGGGGAAAATGCATCTCTAGGGACAGGGACGATCAAGGATTTACAATCTGCGCTTAGGGTCCCGTAGTGGTTTCGGATATTGCTCACCAATCGGTTGTTACTGAGCGATTTGATGATGACATCCGCTTTGAAGGATTCCAGAGCCTTTTGCTCGGCTACCTTGCGCACCGGCATTTGCAGGACAAGCGATCTGGTTTTTTGGGGGTCGAATGTCTTCCCGGTGGGCCGGTTGTTGGCCAATAAGGTCAGGGGCTTGTTCACCTTTTTCGGGGGAGGAGTGAACTGGAGAACCTCCTCCTTTGTGGGAGCCTGTGTGGCCGGGGGCTGGTCGGGCTTGCTATTCTCTGGCTTGATAGCCGCAAGTTCCTTTTTCAATGCTTCTGCCGTGGCTGATTTGCGTTTCAGTTGGTCAAGGGCGGAGGAGAGCTGCTGTTCCAGTTCCTTTTCTTTTTGGAGCAGGGCCTTGATTTTATCGTTCAGGGCTGATTCACGGGCCTGAGCGGCTTGCTGGGATGCGGATAATTGCTCCGTCTGTTTTTCCGCTTCGATTTGGGCGCGTTTGATCTTTTCCAATAGCGCCGCCTCCGTCGCCTTTGCTTCTGATCTTTCTTTGACCATACGCTCTTCGTGATCTTTGGCTGAGTCTTTTGCGCATTTTTTAGCTTCAGATAGTGCTTTATTCAAGGATTGTACTTTTGCTTTAACTTGCTTGATTTCTTGGGCGAGTTCCTCCTCGTTTTTAAAACGGCTGCTGTCTTCCCAGGTATCCTCTGGCAAGTATTGAACGATGAACCCAATAATTGCTTTCCGGTCCAGGCCCTGAAAGGTGGCTCGTTTTTTCAGGACAGGGTACTCAATTTCACCAATCAGCGGTTGGGCTTCTTCCATCCTACGGAAGATGAGGTTGTATCTGAAGCGGGAGGATAGCACAGATTTACGGTCGTCAGCCTCCATATCGGAGCCGGTCTTGAGCGGGGTTGGCCTCTTTTGCTTTTTGGACGGTGGTTTGGGCTTGGCCGTTTTGCTTTCTGGTGTTTCTGTTAGTGCTTGTAGGGCGGCATCCCTTTCTTTTTTATGGTTAAAGTTCTGGCTTCTGGCCAGTTCGTTTCCTTTGGCAGAAAGCAAGATGAAAAAGAAGCCCCCCTTGTCGCTGGATTTTTGGTAGGCCTCTGGCAGGTGTATTCGTTTGCGCAAAACATTTCGGTGATTTGTTCTTTTTTTGGCGGTAGCGTACCCTTGGCTAAATAAAACGGGCTGGCCTGCCTCACCGTTGAAGTGGAAGTAGTATAGCCCATCCTCTTCAGATTTGAAGGATTCCAAACCGGGACGTCCAATCGGGGAGGTTTGCTCCAACTTATAGCCACTTTTAGGATCCGCCATGTTGGGCTGTTTTGAGGTGTTTTGAAAGTAAAGGGGGACGAGCGAAAAGAGCCCCGTCCCCCATTTTCTGCTAAATTGAAGGATAGGTTAGAATACGTTGACGGTACCCAAATCTAATGTGCCGCCAAGTACCCGCCGGTCGGTGGTGGTCCGTTTGTCCCGCAGGTAGAATAAAGCGGTTACCTGATAGGTTTTTCCTGACCTCAGTTTGGTTTTGCCCGTATCCGTATCGGGGGCGAGCTCCACCCTTAGCAACTGATCATACTCAGCGGGCGAATTGGTCTTTGACGCGTCGATCGGAATGTTGTTCTCCGTCTTCGTTACGTCATCCGAGCCCCCGCGGTCATCAAAGTTGACTTGACAGTCAAAGGCTACGTCATCGAAATTCTTCGTTTTCCATGCGAATTTGACAAACAAGGCCTTGGGCGTGCTGGCCTGGTGATCTACATTGATCGTAATTTCTGCGGCCTTGTCCAGGTCAATCGTCGGAGTGGCGGAGGCATCGTCTGCAAGCATGCCAACCTTTACTTCGGTTACTTTGAATTCGTCAGAGGCGGTGGGCAGCTTGAGGTCATCGACTTCGTTGCCAACATTGTCGTGAAAAATAATTTCAGCCATGATAATTTTTGTTTGTATGCGCTGTTTTATTCCGTTTGGACTAGCGCATAAGACGTGAAAAAATTAATAATTGTGTTGCTGCAAATATGGCGGGGAGGGATGAACAACTGATAATTTATGGCTTACGCGGCGGTAAATGGCCAGTGAATTCTCAATAAAATATTTTTGGGCTGCAACTCGGAGGTAGCCCGTTGGCCCCGTACCGGAGTCAGCGGGTGAGCAGGGGTTCTTCCCATCCGGCAAATCGGGCGGAAAAGCTGGCCATTACTCGGTTGTAGCGCTTGGGGTTTCAGCTGTAAATAAGTCGAGACGATTATCGCATTGTTAGTTGTCCTGATCTGCATTTATTAGAAATTTATAGCTTCTTAAGCGGGGTTTAATCCTTGTAGTGGAAGGGGAAGGGGGTTGAAATGGCTGCTTGGCAGCCAGCGTTCCTTCCTTGGGTTGCCTTCTAAGTTTGGTGCTAACTTTGGCAAATCATGGAGTACAAGTCCTGTGTAGCCCTGGAGGGCGGTATCTCAAATTCTTCCTGTAGGCATTTTTCACACTTCAGGTATTGGCTTTTGGCCAAGTCCCGGAGTCCCATCTGATCGTAGCATTCCATGAGCCGTCGGTGCACATCCTCGAGGTAGGGGTCCTTTTCCAGCATTTTCTTGCAGATTTTGACGCAGGCGTCGTATTCGGCACGTTCGAAGAAAATGGTATTCAGGGAGTTCAGGATCACTAGGTAAGTTTCTTTGAGGTTATCCCGTTCGGATTCGCACCACTCATCGTATCTGAAATCCTCCAAGAATTCGCCTTGGTAATAGGATAGCGCTTTGTTGTAGGCACCATAGGCAATCTCGGCACCTTCCGATATTTCAATGGAGCGCCCTTTTTCCCAAAATTTGAGGAATTGTTCTACGTCTGACCTGATGTCGAGTTCCGAATTAATGTAGTAGTTTTCTTTCTCGAGCTGGATGAGGTCAAAATTTTCGAAATGCTCATAGAGGTGCTTCCTAATCACATAAATGGCTACGTTAACGGAGTTCCTGGAAGAAACGGGCGGCTTATCCGGCCAAAATTTCTGCATTAGGACCTCTTTGTGGATTGGCTTTTGATAGTGATACAGCAAATAGGCCAGAATCGAGTTGTTTTTCTTGCCTTTCACCGGTGGCAGCGGTTCTCCCCGAATGTAGATCTTGTGCTTGCCGAAAAAGGTGACTTTTAAATCACACTGCACGGCGTCTTCCAAGGCATCTTTTTGGAACTGGAGATTGAGGGAAGAAAAAGGGCTGATGCCCAGTACGTCCGTAGCATTGGAATTGATTTGCCGCAAAGGAGCGGAGTGCTTCTGTAGGGCGGTCAAGAACGACAAAGTCGATTTCCCTAATCTCGACCCAAATTTTTTCAGTTTTGAAGCCAGACTTTCGGGGCGACGGGCTGCGAATGCCTGGTAAATCACCTTGTTCAGCTCTTCCGAAGTGACGGGTAAAGATACCACTTCATCGACTTTTAATTTGATGAGGGCAATTAATTCCTGCGGACTAGGCTCTTTAATGAGTACAATGATGGGAAGTTTTGGGAGATCCTGCCGAATTTTGGTTAGCCTTTCCAGACTTTCCTGGTTCAGGACAGCAATAAGGACGGCTTGCTTGCTCCAGATGTCTTTCTTTTTCAATGGATGGTTGGCATCGGGCGTGCTAATTCTGATTTCCGTATCGATCTGTTGCAGCAACTGCTCCAAATAGGTATTGGAGCCAAAGTAGATGACTTGCGGAGGGGGTATCATAGTGTTTTTTGGCTTAGGCAACCTCCCCTGCGGATACGCCACAAACATCTAGACCAATCCTTTACAGCACTTCAGTCATTGCAAAGCAGAAAAAAGGGGAGAGCTGAAGCTAGGCTCTCCGTTTCAGTTTCGATGTAGTAGGCATCGCCATTTCTCCAGCCAGCCCGTACTAGCAGACGAGAAGCTTTTGATCAGGGCAGATTGATTAATGGGTTTTAGATGTGCAAATGAATTATAAAAGCAGCAATCATTTGCATCTCAAATTATTTCGTACCAAACCGTATGGTTTATCCCTTGCAGGGCAAACCATTGGGCTTTGGTATATTTGAGGTCACGTTGTAAATATAAAGGTATTCCTTCTTACTCATACTGGACAAAATGACCAAATACCGAGACAAAAATTTCATATTGGAAATATTAACGCATAGTATGCTGAAAATCAATTGTCTCTAATTGAGCTGGGGGGGTGCCCAAATTCTTTGCTGAACACCCGGGAAAAGTAATTGGGGTCCGTAAAGCCGAATTGATAGGCTACCTCTGCAACGGAAAGTTTGGTGGTTTCCAAGGTGGATTTAGCCCTGTGGAGACGTAACTTGCGAATATGCCGGATCGGGGAATCACCGGTCAGTGCTTTCATCTTCCGGTGCAGTTGAGTAGCACTCAAGTGCCCGGCTTTGCACAAATAATCGATATCTAGGCTGGCGTCCCCAATCTTTTCTTCGATAATCTGGCTGATTTTCTGTAAGAACTGCTCATCTAGTGTGGAATTATCAGCGGGGGAGTGGCTTGCAGTAGCAGCAGGCAAGATCCTGCGGGCCTGATAAAATTGCTGAAGGGAGCGGCGCAATTCGGTAAGCTTGTCCAACCGCACCAACAGTTCTTCTTTGTGAAATGGCTTCATCAGATAGGCATCTGCCCCGGTTTTAAGGCCGGCGATGCGGTCTTCCTGCATTGCTTTTGCCGTAAGCATAACGATCGGGATATGGCAGGTGCGCTCATCGCCTTTAAGGGTTTCGCAAAGCTCAAACCCGTCCATTTTGGGCATCATGACATCCGTAATCACAATATCTGGTATCTTTTCCAAGGCCATTTCAACGCCCTTTTGCCCGTCGGGGGCTCTAAGGGTATGGTAGGCGTGGGCGAGGGTTTGCTCCAAGTACAGCGCTACGTCCTCGTTGTCCTCCACAATCAGCAGCAGGAGTTTTTCGTGATCCATCTCCGGTCTCGGAGCGGCTTCTTCCGTAAAGCTGGGGGAGGCAGAAAGCGGCCTGTGGTTCTGATCAGCCTCAGATATGGCTAGTTTGGGAGTGCCCTCGTTGCGCCGGTGGGGGAGTTGTACCGTAAATCGGGTGCCTGCGCCCAATTGGCTCGCTGCCGTAATGCTGCCGCCCATTAGGGTGACAAGGTCTTTAGCCAGTGATAAGCCAATACCGGTCCCTTCTCTTCGTCGGGTAGAGCTGCTATCTGCCTGGAAAAACCGGTCGAAGATGTGAGGTAGTTGTTGCTGTGAAATACCAATGCCGTCATCGGCTACTTCCATGGAAAACCACTTCGGTGCTTCCGGCGGCAGGGCTTGCGTACGGATGGTAACGCAGCCTCCTTCGGGTGTAAACTTTATGGCATTTGACAATAGGTTGTAAAGTATCTGCTGAAGCGCCTTTTCATCAAAATCCATAATCACCGGCTGTTGTGCATGCGCCACGGTTAACCTGATATTTTTACGGATAGCCTGAACTTGAAATGACTCGCTTATGTACTGTAAAAAAGCGATGATATCGCCCTGCTTCAGCTCGAGGGGTATCTTGCCGCTTTCCATCTTGACTAAATCAAGCAATTGATTGACCAGCCGCAGCAGGTTTCTGCTGTTGCGGAGAATGAGGCGGCGCTCCGTGTCGTGCCCGCTGATCCGATCCGCCATTCCCGTAATAACCGTGAGCGGGGTGCGGAATTCATGGGTAATGTTGGTGAAAAAGTTGGTCTTTAGGCGGTCTAACTCTTTGAGTTGCTGGGCTTCCCGGCGTTCGAGCTGACGCTTTAGATTGAATCGGGTAATGCGGAAAACCAAAAGGCCGGCGGCCAGCATCAACAGCCCGATGAACCAACCCTTGAAGTAAAACGGCCGCTGTACGATAATCGGGACACGCAATTCTTTCTTTGACCATTGTCCATCCGCCGCCTGCGCTTTGATCCGGAGCAGGTGCCTGCCGTAGGGCAGCCGGCCGAGCCGCAGGTTCCGCTCGCGCTGATACTGCCAATCGGTATGCCAGCCTTCTATTTGGTAGGCGTACCGGATTTCTTCGGGCTGGTAATAGGCCAGGAGGGCAAAGGACAAGTTGAAAAACTGGTCGTTGGGCTGCAGTACGATTTGTCCTTCCTGTGCCAACTGCCCCTTTCGGTCCACCAATTGGTTTTGGGCACCATCGAACTGCTGAAAGCTGGTGATGACGAGCGGTATCATTTGAACTGTATCCGCGCTGTAAAATGTAGCCGGGTCGAAAGTGGTAATGCCGTTTAACCCCCCCAAATAGATACGCCCGCTGAGCGTATCCATGAAGTGAGAAGCCCGGTTGAATTCGTTATGGGTAATGCCGTCTTCTTCCAGATAGGTCTGAATGCGGTGGGTGTTTTTGTCAAACTGCATGATGCCAAGGTCACTGCTTAGCCAGAGCTGATCATTGTTATCCTCGTAGATGGCGTACAGGTTGTTGTTGGACAAACCGTCGGCCCGGGTAAATTGGGCCCAGGTGCCGGCCGTCCGGTCCCACCGAATAAGGCCGCCGCCTCCGGAAGCCAGCCAGTAAATGCCCGAGGTGTCTCGGTGGATGAACCGGATATTGTCGTGAGGTAGGGTATAACCATCCGCACCACGCGTATGATAGTAGTTGATGATTCCTAGGCCGGGTTCTATTTCAAACAGCCCATTGGAGGTGCAAGCCCAGAACCGACCGTCTTCGGTGGGGAAAAGGTTTAAAACCCGCGCTCCGTCAATGGCTTCATAACCTTGGTTGGATTCCCAATACCGAATTTGATCTTCCCCAGGGTCTAGATAACTAAGCCCTCCTTCTGTTCCCAGCCATAAGCGCCCCGTTTGGTCCTTGTATAGCGCCCAAACTACCATTTCTCGCTTTTGACGGCCAATGGGTTCAAAGTCCAGTTCCGGTTTTAGGTGAATGCGGTAAACAGTATTCCCTAAGGCCCAAAGGAATTGATCTTCTCGGTCAACCCAAAGAGCAAATCCATTGGATACGGCTCTACTCATAACGCTATCAGGGGGGGCAATCGGTTGCCTAGTCCCGGTCGTTAGATCCAACAGCTTCAAACCCGATGCCTCCGCCACACCAACCAGCTGCTCCCCGACTCTTGCTATACCGCGAAATGCCATTCCGTCCTTCTGGCTTTCAGAATTGGCTTCATGGAATAGCTGATCAAACCGTTGTGGCTTTATCCTGAAAAAAGAAAGCCCGAACTCGCCCCCCAACCAAATATTGCCCATACGGTCTACCAAAAAAGCCCTTGTCGACCGGATGCCTGATTCTACCGCTTGGGTTAGTGCCTCCGTCAGCTTTTCTACCTCGTCTGTTTGGCCCGGGCGGAATGCAGATAAGTGCGGCAAGATGCTGATACCCCATATCCAGTCATTGTGGGGGTCATACCTTATTTGGTGGTATCCGGTGCGGTGCAAATGCTCCGGTAGCCGGAGGGCATCTGCACCGACTTTCTCGGTCTCACCCGTCGCTGCCGTTACTTTGTGAAAAACAGGCGGCGTACGCTCCCCACCGGTTTGCACCCACAAATAGGTACCGTCGGACGCTACTTTTTGCGGTTTCAAGCTTTGATCGAACCGCACTTCACGAATGACCCGGCCGGTTTCGTCGATTTTGATGAGCCGGTGCTGGCCCGAAATACCCCAAAAGTGCCCATTGGCGGTCCGCTCCAGCGGGAAAAAGGATGAATGCCTCGGGATGGTATCTACCTCAAACCCCGTGTCCGCGTGGTACCGTATCAGCCGGGCCTGACCGGTCGTGCCCATGTAGATAGAGCCATCGGGCCCCGTCACCCGGAAATTGGCGTATATTTCCTTAAAAGGGACAGGAAAGGGGGCACCAAGGGCCTCCTCCAGCGGTAAAATCTTTTCAGTTTCAGGGTCCAGGATATTCAGGTGCCGGATATAGAAAAAGGGCTCCCCGTGGGTGGTCCGGTTTTGCACTGCCCATAAGCGCCCCTTCGAATCTTCGGTAATCGCGTGGATGGCGTTACCCTTCAGGCCATTCTTCTCGCGGGTCCACCACTTGAACGCATACCCATCAAACCGATTGAGGCCGTAGGCGGTCCCAACCCAAATAAAGCCTTGTTGATCTTGGTGAATGGCGTTGACCCGCCGGTGGGAAAGCCCTTCCTCAATGCCGAAGAACGCAGAACTAAGGGTAAGATCCTGGCCAGATAGTGCCATTGCCAGCCAGCACAGTAAATTCACGGATAGTAGCTTCCTTCTCACCGGGTTTAGGTTTGTTCAGGCCTGAGCCAAGTTTGCTCGTGCTCCGCCTGAGGGGTTTTTAGTGTCGTTTGCGCTATACGCTTTGAAAAGGGGCGGCTGCCACTTCACGTCATGGGATTCTTAGCTTCAGCTTTGGTGACTTTCCTGCAATTTACCAAATTTCGCTTAAAAGCTTTGTTGGTTGCCGGTATCCACCCCGGTAAGGCGGTGCCGGCCGGCGGGCACAGGGCGTCTTCACTTCTCTTGGCTAAGTTTGGGCTTACACCCCGAAGTATTCATATCTTGTACGGGTATTACTATGGCCCATTGCAGCCTTTTTTAGGCTGTGGGTAACGACAATGGGCTTGCCCAAATTAATCCTCTAAACCCTGATGATGAAACGGACCCTTATCCCTCTACTAATTATTTTGCCCATTCTGCTGCCAGCCCAGTCGGCTAACTTAAA
>CAZIVQ010000095.1:0-8971 GCA_964542415.1 uncultured Bacteroidia bacterium
CCGGCTCCCCGAGGGTAAAGCGGGATTGCCCTTGGGTTTCCACAAAGTACTCGGTGGTCGAGCTCAGGAAAGGCGTCGTGAAGGTGTCTCCCACAAAAATGGGGGTCACCGCATCGGCCGAATCGTACCAATAGGTCACGTCCTGCACGTTGGTTGCAATCAGGGTAAATTGGGCAGAGTCAGTCGAACAGATTGAATCATCCTGAATAAGCGGAAGCGGAGGTGAAAGAGATACATCAGCAATCAGGGTAGTGGTGTCATTGCCGGAGGCCAGGTCGGTAGCCAAGTCGGTGTAGACCGAAATGTTCAGTAGGCCCCCTATGCCAGAGTTGAACGTACCGACCGTGAAGGTGGCCGTCTCACCCGGGTCCAGGGTATCGGTAAAGGTGCTGGTAAAGCTATTTGGCACGCCGCCAGGCACATCTACGGTTACCGGAATGTTAAATTGCGGCAGGGTACCGATGTTGGTCACCTCGACCGTCACACTGGTAGAATCACTGCTACAAAAAGCATCTTCTGGCTCGAGAATGCCCGATACCCCCACGTCATTGGGCAGCACTTCCCGGATAGAGATCTCATCCAGGGCAATGTCGCCGTTGAAGGTGAAACCAGTGCCGTCTTCGCCGGTTTCACCCGTAAAGCAAATCTCTACCACATCGCCGATGAAAGGCGCAAGGTCAACGGTATCGAAGCGCCAGGGATCAGTCGTAGCGGTCTGCTGCTGTCCTTGGAACAAAGCCAGGTTAGTGACAGTCCCATCACTGGAGGTGAGGTCTACACTCAGGAAGTTGATCGACTCCCCAAACATGTGGTAGGCGTAGAACAACCGCGGGTTGAGCGCTGTGGTCAGGTCCAGGCAGTTGGTACACAGGATCGCAACCTCTCCCGAATCAGAGCCAGAAGTCTCCATGTAGACATAGTTCCCACCTACAGACACGTCATCAGCAGGACCCGTGGCCGTGGAAGTGGTGGTTCCCGCCTCGGTCTCGAATTCCAACGGTGCATTGGGATCGTTGACCAGGTCGGGGAATACGGTTTCCCCTTCGGGATAGCTGTCGAAGTTTTCATTGATCGGCAGACCGGTCGGCGGCTCGTTGATCACTGTGAGGTTAGCCAAAGTGTCGTTGCCGTTATCGGTGTCGTTGGCCAAAGTCGCCCAGATCGTGAAGTCATAAGGACCAACCGCGCTGAGGTCTACCGTAGTGGTAAAAGTATACAATACCGTGTCGCCCGGCAGGGCGTTGATGATGGCTTGCTCTGTAGCCGAAGCTGCGCCCCCATTGACCGAGAAGCTGAGGTTCACGGTGTCCATCGGAACAGAACCGAAGTTGATGTACTCGACCGTCACCGGCACTTGCGTACCCAAGCCACAGTTGGAGCCTTGCTGAGGAAAGACCAGCGAGTGCATCGCTACATTGAAAGGCGGCAGCTGCCGGATTTCGATGTTGTCGAAGGCAAAGCCATCATCCTGTATCGACCCATCCGAACCAAACGCCACCCGCAGGCGGACATCAGGCTCTCCAGCCAGGCCGGTCAAGAGGTTTTCGGCCGTTACCCAGCCGCCGGAACCATTATTGGTGCTCACCCGTCCCGTCCAGCCTTCCTGAGATCCCCCCGGCGCACCGTTGATGGTCCCATCGGTGTACCAGTTATTGGGATCTCCCAAAGCCCCGACATTCTGCCAGCTTTGTCCATTGTCAATAGAAGATTGCAGCACCGCCCCATCCCAGCTAAATTCTGCGTTCCACCATACATCCAGGCGGACAATGGGGAGGGTGAGGCTGCTGAAGTCAAAGCAAGGCCCAATGACGAAGGACTGCTCACTGGCGCTATAGGTGCCCGTCCCCAAGCCCCCGGTGGTCCAGGCATTGACCCCGGAAGCAGCGCCGATAATGACATTCTTGGCCGGCGTACCAAAGGCCCAGGAATTGTTAGTCCCTTGGGAATTCCAGAAGCCAGGTCCGCTTTCGAAATCTTCGAGGTAAGGATAAGTGGATATCACTGGCGTGTTGACCACATCTACCACCAAGGTATCATTGCCAGTCACCCCGTCGCCGGACGTGGTGGCGGTCAGGGTAAAGGGGTAGACACCCGAAACGCTGAGGTCAGCCGTGGCATTGAAGGTATAGGTAGCCGAAGCATTGGGCGCCAGGTTGGTGTTCAGCGTTTCGGTGACCAGGGTACCTCCTACTTCATAGCTCAGGTCGATCGTAGTCAGCGGCTGGGTGCCAAAGTTGGTGAACTCAACCGTGACCTGCTCCGTAGCAGACAGCCCGCATACTGCCGTGTCTGGATTGGGAGAAACCAAAGCGGTCATCCCCACATCAACAGGCACCACATCACGGATGTTGATTTCGTCTAAGGCTACATCCCCGTTAAAGGTAAAGTTGCTGGGGTCAGCTATGATTTCAGCTGTAAAACAAACCTTCACCACATCCCCCACAAAAGGCGTAAGGTCTACCGTATCAAAACGCCAAGGGTCGGTGGTCGCGGTCTGCTGTTGCCCCGTCAAGAGGGAAACATTGGTCACGCTGCCATCGCTGGCCGTTACGTCGACGCTCAGAAAATTGATCGACTCCCCGAACATGTGGTAGCCGTAGGTCAACCGGGGGTTAGCCGTACCTCCCAAATCCACACAGTTGGTACAAAAAATAGCCTGATCCCCTACACTCGACCCCGAAGTTTCTATGTAAGCATAGTTCCCCCCTCCGCTCACATCATCGCTCGGGCCCGTAGCAAACGAAGAGGTAGTCCCCGAATTGGTCTCAAATTCGAGGTCCGCATCCGGGTCGTTGACCAGGTCAGGAAAAACCGTTACCCCTTGGCCGTAGCTGTCGAAGTTTTCGGAGATAGGGAGAGAAAACTGCGGCTCATTGGCTACTGTGGTAAAGAGAGAGTCATTAGAGAGGTCGGGGTCATTGGCTACGCTGCCCCAAAGGTCCAGGTCAAACGTAGCAATGGCGCTGAAGTCAGCCAGGCTGGAAAACGTGTAAACGATGGTGTCCCCAAAAGGAATGGAAGGCAAGGTTTCACTTACCGGCGTGCCCCCGTCGATGGAGAAGCTGATGCTGGCATTGTTGGCATCGGCACCACCGATGTTGGCGACTTGTACCGCGATGGCTTCATTGGCCGTCAGGCCACAACCTGAAACCGGGCTGAAGAGCGAAAGCAGCTTCAGATCAGGCTCGGGCAGGACCTCGGTGAGCTGCACATCGTCGATGGCCATGTCACTGTTGCCGCCACCGATGATGCCTTTGAACACCAGCTGTACCGTACCGGTGAGCCCGGCAGGCAGGTTGGCCTCGGCTTCCAGCCACGGATCCGGGTTGTCGCTTTGCTGCTCACCCGAGAGCGACCAGACAAAGGTCGTATCCCCATTGCTATCGATATAACCCGCCTCCAGGGTACCCATGGTAGAGCCGTGCATGTGGTACCAGAAAGTCAAACGGGTCAGGTTGGCAGTCCCCAAGTCGATGCAAGGGCTAGCCAAGTACATCTCACTACCGGCCGGAGGACCGCTGGCTTCGGTGTACATATACAAACCTGCCGTCGTACCCAGCGTATGGTCTACGGCAGGCCCGGTGGCGAAGCTGGAGGGGGTGGTACCACTATTGGGATACCACGCTCGAGCCGAAACGAAGTTGCGGGTCCAGTCATTGTCCAGGGCCCCGGCATTGGTCGTACCCGTCGACTCAATGAAGGTTTCGAAGTCTTCAGCATAGGGGAGGGTCGTCACCGAGATGCTCAAGGCTGTGAAGAGATTTGTCGTATCATTGGCCGCATTAGGGTCGCCAGGCAGGCTGACCACCCCTCCCAGGCTATAGAGTCCCACCGCCGAGAAGTCTCCGCTGTTGGTCACGGTTACCACTTGGGTCGTGAGCGGCGCCAGGGTACCGGTAGTGACCACCGTAGAATAGGGAACAACCGCCCCACCAGGCGTCTGTACAGCCACCGACACGGTCAGGGGCGTAGCACCAAAGTCCAGCGGGTTGCTGCCTTCATTGCGGATTTCCACCTCAATGGTCTCCGCGTTGGTGAGACAGGTGCCGCCTTGGGGGCTGACCACCGCCAACGCGGCCGCATCAAGGGCCGGGGGCTCAGCGATCAGGACATCGTCGATGGCCATGTCACCGGAAACGGTACCGGCTTTTTCCCCAATGAAGGTGAGCTGAATACTCTGACCGGCATAGGCCGTCAGGTCCACAATCGCTTCCCGCCAGGCTTCGGCCCCGGAAGTCTGCTGGGGGCCGCTCAGGGTCCAGAGCGTGTCGTTGCCTACCGCCACCGAAAGGGTCCCGGTATTGGTCCCGAACATGTGGTACCAGAAAGAAAGGCGCGGATTGGCTGCCGCAGTCAGGTCGATACAGGGCGAAGTCAAGGTCGCTACCGTCCCGTTGAAAGGACTGGACTCGGTGTACAGGTAGGTCCCGGCAGCGGTCCCGAAGGTGTGGTCCACATCCGGCCCGGTGTTGCCAGAGCCGGTAGGACCGGTGCGCACCGACCAGTTGTATTCGTTACTGGGCCCAGCCGGGCTATTGGTCCAGCCGTTTTGCAGCCCGGTCCCATTCCCCGAGAAGTTGCCGTCATTGATAAAGGTCTCGAAATCCTCCAGGTAGGTGGGACTGGGTACCGCCACAAAAGCCGTAGTAAAAGTATAGGTAAGGGTATCGTTCAGGTTGTTGGCATCGCCGACCAGGTCGGTCCACACCTGCACGGTGTAGGTGGTGTTGCTGCCGCTGAAGTCAGCCGTACCGGCGAAGGTAAATGTGTCTACCGCTCCGCTCGCCAGCGAAGGGGTATATGCCTCGGTGGTAGCGGGACCACCGTTGACCGAGAAGCCTATCGAAAAATTCGACTGGGCGCTGAGGCCAAAGTTGGTCAGCTCTACCGTGATTTGCTCCGAGGCAGAAAGGCCACAAGCTGCCTGCCCGTATTGGGCGATGGCCGTCACGCCGAGGTCATCGGAGGGCGGCGGCAGAATGACCACCTCGTAGTCTTCGGTCTCCCCGAAGTCATAGGCCCCACAAGGGGTCAGTACCCCCAGCGTAGCCGCCGAAACCATCCGTAGCCGGGTGGTATCTCCGGGGGTACCCGGAGGAACGGTAAAGTTGATCTGCCCGGCCGAACCCGGGGTCAGCAGCGTGCTGCCCAACAGCTCGCTAGCGTCAAAGGCATTGTTGCCGTCATAGTCGATCCACACAGCAACCGACATCCCCGAGGAGGGGTTGTTTTGCAGGTTGATCGTGTTAGGCTGCCCCACGGTCACGATGGTGAAGGTGGAGTCAGTGTAGTCATTGTACCCTGAGGCATTGCCTGGGTACACACCATTGATGGCCCCGAGAGTAAAGGAGACAATAGAGTCGCCTTGTACCGGGCCGGTCACATAAGTAGGGATACAGTACTGCGCGTGCGCACTGTAACCCCAAAGCAATGCGATGAGGAACGTGTAGATTTGCTTCATGCTAGGTTTAAAGGTTTTGTTAAAGCACCCTAAAGTTAACAGGTAGAAGGGGAAAAACAAATTGCCCCCCGAGATCCAAACCAACAAATAGCTTAATTTGAACGCACTTTCTCCCTCTCTAAAGTGCTGGCAAACAGCACATTAAATTATGATCCTTCCATTTTTTACACCAAGGAAACCTTTCCAATAATTGGAACACACCCCAAGAAATACTTAGAGCTGAACCCAGTTTTTACCTATATTAAAAATACGTTTTTAAGTCATATAGAGAACATTTGTTTTCTATACGGAGCCATTCCAGCCAAAATCAGTGAGCAACTTTCAAGCTGAATGTAAAAGCGGTTCCCTCTCCGACCTCGCTCTCTACGGTGATTTGCTCCCCGTGGGCTTCGAGCAGGTGCTTGCAGATGGCCAAACCCAGGCCCGTTCCGCCTTTTTCGCGGGAGCGGCTCTTGTCTACCCGGTAAAAGCGGCGGAAGATCTTGTCCAGGTGATCCGCTTCGATGCCCGGGCCATTGTCTTTGACGGTGGTGTAAAGCTTGTCCTGGCGTTTTTCGAGGTAAATAGACACCTCCCCAGCCGCGCTGCCATATTTGATGGCATTGTCGACCAGGTTGGTCAGCACTTGCTGCATGCGTTCGCGGTCGGCCAGCACCATGGTCAGCTGGTGCCCATTGGGGAACACCCGGCAGGTGATGTCGCGGTTTTTCTTGGTGAATTTGTATTCCAGCGAATCCACGACATCCTTGATCAGGTCGTACACGGAAAATTTACGGATTTTCATTTCCATCTCCCCGGACTCTGCCTGGGTGATGATCAGCAAATCCTCCACCAGACTCGAAAGCCGGTCGGAGTTTTTCATAGCCTTCTTCAAAAACTTGATCCGCACCCGATCATCGTCGATGGCCCCATCCATCAAGGTGTGGATGAAGCCTTGAATGGCAAAAATAGGGGTCTTGAGTTCATGCGAAACCTCTCCCAAAAACTCCCGGCGGTAGGCCTCCAAGTCCTTCAGCTTCTTGATCTCGCGCTGGTTGAGCACGTTGAGGTTTTTCAACCGGCGAAACACGATCCACTCCAGGGTGATGACCAGCAGGAGGAAGGTGATGAAAAAGAAGATCAGCCATTCGTACAGCAGGCTGTCGCGTCCTCCGGCATAAAACTGGCTTAGCACCAGGTACACCACCGAGGTCCCCAGGGCGAGATAAATGGACACCAGCACTGAGGATGGAAGGTTGGGCTTCATGATTTGTCGCTAAGAAACTTGTAGCCGACGCCTTTGACCGTCTTTATGTAGGCCTCACCGATCTTCTCCCGCAGCTTGCGCACATGCACGTCGATGGTGCGATCTACCACGTAGACATCTCCCCAGACTTGCTCCAGGAGCTTTTCCCGGCGAAATACTTTTCCGGGTCGGGAAGCGAGGAAATAAAGCAACTCAAATTCCTTGCGGGGCAGGGAAAATACCTCCTCTCTCCGGCGCACCACATACTCATCCCGCACGATCTCCAGGTCATGCACCCGCAGCACGCTGTCATGGCTCATCTGCTGCTCCCGCCGCATGATGGCTTTGATCCGGCTGAGCAACACCCGCGGCTTGATGGGCTTGGAAATGTAATCGTCAGCCCCTGCTTCGAACCCCGCCAGTTCCGAGTACTCCTCGGCCCGGGCGGTAAGAAATACGATATAAGTGCCCTGCATGCCCGGCAATTCGCGGATGCGCCGACAGGCCTCAATGCCGTCCATTTTGGGCATCATGATGTCGAGCAGAATCATGTCTGGCTTATGCTGCTCTGTCAGCACAATGGCTTGTTGGCCATCCATGGCCTTAAGCACTTCGTATCCTTCTTGCTCGAGGTTGTACTCCAGCAATTCGAGGATGTCTTTCTCATCGTCGACAATGAGCACTTTGGTAGGAGAGGGCATAGGTTTGGGTGTAGAAGGCATACGCGGCCTTAGCCGCCGAGCACTTCAGCTAATTTGGCCTCAAGGGCAGGCCCCCGGAGGTTTTTGGCGATGATACGGCCTTTGCGGTCCAGCAAGAAAGTAGCCGGGATCGAAGTCACCCGGTAGTCCTTGGCCGCTTCACTCTGCCAGAACTTCAGGTCGCTCACGTGGTGCCAGTCCATGTTGTCCTGCACGATGGCTTGCTTCCAGGCTTGCTCCGTACGGTCCAGGCTCACGCTCAGGATGTCGAAGCCCTGGTCTTTGTATTTCTGGTAAACACGCACCACGTTGGGATTTTCCATCCGGCAAGGCTTGCACCAGCTGGCCCAAAAGTCCAGCAACACGACCTTGCCTCGCAAGTCACTCAGCTTAAACGTCTTGCCCGTAGGCGTAGGCAAAGAGATTTCCGGCGGCACCGCCCCTACCCCCAGCAGTTTTTCGGCCTCCCGTGCTTCCTCAAACACCTGCATGCGGCTGGCCAGGTACTGGCTGATCTCCGCATCTGGCTGGTAACGCTCCTGGTAAGCCTGGGCATAATCGATAAACGCCGGGTTGCGCACCTGATCCAAGGTTTGGATCACCGTAGCCAGGGCATTTTGATGCAGCTTTTCCCCGGCCGACATCCGCGCCAGCAGGCTGTCGAGGTACATCTGCGCCTGCCCAGCCGGTAGCTGCCCGTTGAAAAGGGCTTGCACATAGCCGCGTAAGTTTTCGGTGGCGAAGGGAATGTAGGTGTAGGCCGGATCAGAAAAATCGACCTGAGACATATACTCCCCTCCGAGGTGGGCCACCTGGTTGCTGTAGCCTTCAGGGTTATGGTTGGGGTCAAATACCGGCATGAGGTTAGCCACAAATGCTTTCCCCAACACCGGCTGGGCCGTTTGCAGCGAATCGACCAAGGCTTGTTGCTGGGCGTACACTTGATTCACTGCTTGCAGCGCCTGGCCAGCCACGGCTTGATTGCCTGTCTGGAGGGCCTGGAGAAAGCGCTGGTTCTGGGTAGCCCGCGCCTGTGAGAGCTGGGAAAAACGCTGGTTGAGGCGGTTGAAGGCGTCATTCAAGGGAGAATTCACCTTGCCATGCTGCCGCAGGTTGTTGCAGTTGCCGGAGAGCGAAACGGTCTCGCCCGTTCCCAGCAGCACCGTGATCAGGTTGTTAGGGGCCTGCCCGACCAGGTAAAACCCTGGGGCCGGCAAATTTCCCCCAAAATCAATCTCCGCCTGCTCCCCCGCTTTGTCGATGGCCCCCCCGGCCAGTTTCATGGGCCGGAACCCTTCGATGGTGTAAATAAAGAGGCTATCGGGCTGGCACATCGGAAAAGAAGCTTCGATGCCAAAGGCTCCGGGCTGATCGGCATCGCTGTTTTCTCCGATCCCTTCCCCGGCGCAAGCCCCGAGTAAAGCCAACAGCACGACTCCCCAACAGCTAATGATGCTTTGTATGCGCATAAAGAAAAATTTCATGGTTAAGTAACAGTCGAAGAATAAGCTCCTTCCTTTCACACTGCAAGTAAGTTCTCAATACATTTCAGATAAAAAAACTCATTTATTTTAACAAAATAGA
>CAZIVQ010000096.1:0-1226 GCA_964542415.1 uncultured Bacteroidia bacterium
GTAACTTTAGTTGCTGAAAAGAAGCAGCCGCTTGTCGACTTAGCGTGATTGTTTGAGGATAGGCGCTTTTTTTCCTTGTACCTACTGAGCCAATGTCCATGACCGCACCCTTAAAGCATTTGGGGACCTTTCGCAACCTTTGCGTCATTGCCGCGATGGATGGGACCTTGCACCAAGCGGAAATCGCCTTGCTTAGCGATATGGCAGGGGTGATGGGGCTTCCGGCCGAGGAGGCGGCAGCCTTGCTGACCCAAGCCAACGAGCTGGATTTTTTTATTCCAGAAAAAGAACCCGAGCGCTACCTCGAGTTGCGGATGGTGGTGCTGATGATGGTTTCTGATGGAGAAATTCACCCCAACGAGTTCAAAGGCTGTCAGGAATTGACCCGGCGCTTGGGCCTGCCGCTGTCGGTGCTGGAAGAAGTCGTCTCCTTTTACCTGGAAAAGCAGCAGGAAAAACAACGCCACCTGGGCATTTATCAAAACCTCTACCTGGTAGCTGCTGCCGACGGCGAAATAGGCGAAGCAGAAGCCACCGTGCTAAAAGAGATTGCCGACAGCCTTGGCCTGGTCGCCCGCGACCTGGAGCCGATCATGTCCCGGGCCCACGAACTAGACTTCATCATCCCCGAAGATGAAGAGGAGCGCTTTTATTCGCTCAAAAACCTCATCTATATGATGGTCGTGGACGGAGAAGTAGACGAGCGAGAATACGCCATGTGCGTGCGTTTTGCCGAGCAGATCGGGCTGACCGCCGGGGCGGTAGAAGAGGTACTCAACGAATATGAGGCCCTGCGAAAGGAACGGCAGGCGGAGCAGCCTGAGATCGACCGCTACAACCTCGACGTCTACCTCGATGTCTTCAACGCCTTCCGGCGGGTGCCACTCAGTGCCCGCGAAAAAGTGATGGCCCTGGAGCATGCTGTGGTAGCCCGCAACTTCTGGCAGCCAATCGGGGAGGCCCCGGAGCACGAACGTGCTTTCTATGACCTGCTATGGCTGGCCTGTGTGCGGGGCATGCAGCTTGACCGCAGCCTGGAAGAACGTTTCCACCTCCTGCTGGGCCTGGCCCAGACTGAAGGCCATTTCAAAGCCCTGCGGGCCTACCTCATCGAAATCGAGCAGCAACTCGGCGGCTCCCGCATCGAACTGCCCGAGCTAAGCCTCGAAACCGTGCAGCACGACCTGGCCAAGTTTTTTGCCCAGCAGGCGAGGTTTTAGGGGAGA
>CAZIVQ010000096.1:1326-5163 GCA_964542415.1 uncultured Bacteroidia bacterium
CCCCTACCTCATTTGCAACATCGCCTCCTCTACGCTCGTCACCGGCAGCTGGCAGGTGTGGTTTTGGCAGACGAAAATACGGCTTACCTCTCCCCAGCGGTCAACCAAAATGGGCAGTTCGCTCGGCTGGGTGGCGCCGGCAAACAGCCGCCCTGGGTGATAATAGGTCTCCAGCTCCCGGCGTAGCTCAGCTGCCTCCGGTCCGGTGATGGCCACCTCGTAGAAGGGCATCTGCTGCTTGAGCAGCAACAAGGCCCAGCAGCTGTGCCAGCTTGGATGCTCCAGCAAAGTGGCTTTCATCGTGCTGAGCATGTCCCGCACCCGGTCGAGGTAGCTTTGCCGGTGTAGCAGCAAGCCTAAGGCGTGAAAGGCATGGCCGATGACGGCATTGGAAGAAGGAATCACGTCATCCTGCAATTCCATCTTGCGGCGGATCAGCCCTTCGTCCTCGTCTGAGGTGTAGAAATAGAGGCCCGTGCGGGGGTCGTGGAAGTGGGCTTCCACGGTCTGCAGGTAGCGGTCGGCTTGGCGCAGCCATTGCTCGTCGAAGGTGGCTTCGTAGAGCGAAATCAGGCCGTCGATCACGTTGGCGTAGTCGTCGAGGAAAGCCGGGATGCTGCGCTTGCCTGCCTTGAAATTGCGGAAGAGGTGGTCGCCTTCGCTCATCTGCTCGCAGATAAAGCGGGCATTGGCCAGGGCCAGTTCCAGGAGCTGAGACCTGCCAAAGACCCGGTAGGCATCGGCCAGGCCCTTGAGGACCAGGCCATTCCAGGAAGTGAGGACTTTGTCGTCCAGCCCTGGCCGGATACGGCCTTTTCGCGCTTCAAGCAGTTGCCAGCGGCCCTGGGCCAGCTGCTGCGCCAGTTCGTCCGGGTCTTTGTCCCAACGCATGGCGTATTCCTCCTCGGTTTCGAGGGTAAACAGGATGTTTTTTCCTTCCCAGTTGCCGCCCTCGGTGACGTTGTAGTAGTCACAAAAGGGCTTGGCTGCCTCGCCCAGCACCTCCTCAATCTCGGTTTTGGACCAGCAATAAAACTTGCCCTCCTCGCCCTCGCTATCAGCGTCGAGGGAAGAATAGAAGCCGCCGCTGGGGTCCCGCATTTCGCGCTCCAGCCAAGCCACGGTCTCGAAGACCACCTTCTGGTAAATGGGCTGCGGATTTTGCTGGTAGGCTTCGCTGTAGACGCTAAGCAGTTGGCCGTTGTCGTAGAGCATTTTTTCAAAATGCGGCACCTTCCAGTAGGGGTCGACCGAGTAGCGGGCAAAGCCCCCGCCGAGCTGGTCGTAAATGCCGCCGAGGGCCATTTTGTGCAAGGTGAGGTGGGCCGCTTCGAGGGCCTGGTCATTGGGCAGAAAAAAGCCGGCCCGCAGCAGAAAGCGCTGGTTTTGGGGCAAGGGAAATTTATTCGCCGAAGTCTTGCGGCCCCCCCATTCGAAGTCGACCTTCTCCAACCAGGCAGCGGTCATCTCGCTGATGGCAGTAGGCTCAAAAGCCTGCTCCCCGGCGGGCTTCACCACCTGGTCCATCTCCTGCATGGCTTGCAGGAGGTTTTCCGCGTATTCGTGGGCGCGCTGTGGCTCTTGCTGGTACATCGTTGCCAATTGGTTGAGCACGCTCATCCACTGGTCTCTGCGGAAGTAAGTGCCGCCATAAATCGGCCGCTGATCGGGCAGGGCGATGGCGTTGAGGGGCCAGCCGCCGCGCTGGGTCATCAGCATCACCGCATCCATGTAGATCTTGTCCACATCAGGCCGCTCTTCACGGTCAACTTTGATGCACACAAAGTGCTCGTTCATCAAAGCCGCCACGGCTTCATCTTCAAATGATTCGTGCTCCATCACGTGACACCAATGGCAGGCGGCATAGCCCACGCTCACGAGCAGGAGCTTGTTTTCGGCTTTGGCCTTATCGAGGGCTTCCTGGCCCCAAGGATACCAGTCGACGGGGTTGTGGGCGTGCTGCTGAAGGTAAGGGCTGCTTTCGTGGATGAGTCGGTTGGGCATGGGGGGAGTTTTGGGGTTTTGGGTTTTGGGTTTTGAGTTTTTAACGCAGAGAGCGCGGAGGTGGCGCAGAGTTCGCGGAGTTTTGGGGTTTTGGGGTTTGCTATGTTTTTAACGCCAAGAGCGCGAAGGTGGCGCAGAGGTCGCGGAGTTTTGGGGTTTTGGGATAAAAAACCTCCGTGTCCTTGGTGAAATCCCTCCGTGGTTAAAAAGAAGAGTTGGGGGGAATAAACCTCCATGCTCTTTGTGAAATACCTTTGTGTACTTAGTGGTAAAAAACAAAAAGAGCACCCGGTAAAGGTACAGTTTTTCCCCTTCCGGGCCAGGAAAGAACTGGTTGCAGAAAAATGCTCAGGGTAGCAACTTATCTGGCTGAATCGCCGAGGTATAACCTTGGCTTTAATGCCTCTTAATAGAAGAACTCAGGCGCTGAAAAGTTAACCTCCGGCCAAGGTTCTACCCACTACCCACTACCTGCTACCCACGTACCCATGAACGAAGCCGCCATTTTCTGGGGTCGATTTCACCCTTTGTTGGTCCACCTGCCGATCGGTTTTTTGCTGCTGGCGGGGCTGATCGAGGGGCTGCGGCGGTGGCCGCGCTTCCAGCCGCTGGAAGCGGTGCTGGGCCTGCTATTGCTACTCAGCAGCCTGAGCGCGGCTTTGGCGGCCTGGATGGGCTGGTCCCTGGCTGAGGCGGGCCGCCACGGCGGCGACTCCCTCGAATGGCATCGCTGGCTGGGCTTGGGGGTGCTGGGGCTGAGCCTGCTCCTGTGGACCATGGAGCGGGGCTGGCTGCCGGGCTGGCAGCGGCTGCGCACGCCCGGGCTGCTGCTAGCCATGGGCCTTACGGCTACCACCGGCCACCTGGGGGGCCTGCTCACCCATGGGGAGGGTTACCTCCTGCAAGCCGCGCCGGACTGGCTGCGGCCCGTCGGCACAGAAGGAGCGGCAGCCCCCCTGCCGCCAACCCTCCACAAAGATTCCCTGCAGGTCTTTACCCAGCTGATCCAGCCGGTGCTCACGGCCAAGTGCAGCCGCTGCCATAACCCCGAGACCGCCTACGGCGACCTGGACATGAGCAGCCTGGCAGGCATGCAAAAAGGGGGTAAAGAAGGCCTCCTCTGGCAGACAGGCGACCCCCTGGGCAGCGAAATCATGCGCCGGGTAAGCCTGTCGGCTACCCACCTGAAGCACATGCCGCCCTCGGGCGAGCCCCTTTCCTACCCCGAAATCCGGCTGCTGAGCTGGTGGATTGAGGCGGGGGCCGAGCTGGGACCGGGCCTCCCGGAGGAGGTGCCCGCCGACATCGCCGCCTGGCTGGGCGAGCGCTACGGCCTCGACCTGCGGGAGCGGCCCTATTACGAGCAGAGCGGCCTGACCGAGATCGACCCCACGGCCGTGCAAACGCTGCGGGAGGCGGGCTTCCGGGCTGAACCCCTGGCGGCAGGTAATGGCCTGCTGGACGTGGCGCTTGCCCACGATTCGCTGCCGCCGGCTCGCCTGGCGGAACTCCTGGCCCTCGCCGCCCCCACCACCACCTGGCTCGACCTGAGCGGCCAAGACCTGGGCCAAGCCCTGAGCCAAGCCGGACCCTGGCCGCACCTTACCCGCCTCAATTTGTCCCAAACCCAACTCAGCACCAAAGATATCGAAGCCCTGGCCGGAGCCCCTCACCTCGCGGTCCTCAACTTCACCGGCGCTACCCTCCCGGCCGAAACCGCCAAACTGCTCGGCCGTTTTCCCGCCCTAAAGACCCTCTATGTGTGGAACAGTTCTTTACCCGATAGTGACCTTGAACAGTTGAGCCAAGCTAAACCCGAGCTCGAAATCATCC
>CAZIVQ010000096.1:5263-8949 GCA_964542415.1 uncultured Bacteroidia bacterium
TTTGAGAGGGTTAGATTTTGGGACGGATAGACTTGAGGACGCGTAGCCATCTTCCCCATTTTCCCTCTTCACTTCTTCCCTTCTTCACTTCTTCCCCTCTTCACTTCTTCACTTCTTCACCTCTTCACTTCTTCACTTCTTCCCCTACTCATGCCTACACGCAGAACTTTCCTCACCACCGCCGCCCTCACCGGGGCCGGATTGACCACCAGCAGTTTCACTTTCTGGCAGCAACGCCCCAAAGTCAAGGGCCCCATCGTCGGGCAGAGCGATTTTCGTTACCGGGTGGACAAAGCGTGGGGGGCACAGGACCCCTACCGCATTCCGGTCAACAACTGCCACGAGATGGTGCAGGACCGCCGGGGCCGACTCATTCTCCTGAATGACCACCCCAAAAACAACGTCCTGATCTATAACCGCGACGGCAAAGTGCTCGATACCTGGACCCTCGACTTGCCGGGCGCGCATGGCCTGACCCTGAGCGACGAAGGCGGCGAAGAATTTCTTTTTCTCACCGACACCAAGCGCCACAAAGTCTACAAAACCACCCTGAAGGGGAAGGTGCTGCTTGAGCTGGATTATCCCCAAGAAAGCGGTGTGTACGACTCAGCCGAACAATGGAAACCAACCGAAGTAGCGGTCGCCCCCAACGGCGACTTCTACGTGGCCGATGGCTACGGGGAAAATTACCTCACTCAGTACAACGCTAAGGGCGAATACATCCGCCATTTTGGCGGCAAAGGCGAAGGGCCCGAGCATTTTGACTGTTGCCACGGTATCTTAATGGACACCCGCCCCGGCAAGGAACCCGTGCTGCTCATCACCTCCCGCAGCAACCAGCGATTCATGCGCTACACCCTCGACGGACAGCACCTCAGCACCGTCGAGCTGCCCGGCTGTTGGATTTGCCGGCCAGTTATCCGTGATGGGGTGCTCTACTTCGCGGTGATTGTGACCCAAAGCTGGGGCGCTTACGATGGCATGGTAGCTGTACTGGATGAAAATGACCGCATTATCTCCCTCCCCGGCGGCTCGGCTCCTACCTACGAAAACGGCCAGCTCTTGCCCCCCGAATACGACGGCAAGACCTTCCTCAACCCCCACGATGTTTGCGTAGACCAGGACGGCAACCTCTACGTACCACAGTGGTTTTCTGGCAAGACCTATCCGATTCGGTTAGAAAAAGTGTGAAGGGGGAGGGGAAAATACGAAATGCTCCTCAAACCCTGAATCCTGATTGTGCTGTGTCCAAAACGCTGTCAGGGCAAAAGCAGGACCGTTGAGCAGCCCTGACAGCGTGAGAACGCTGAAAACTGTTCACTGCCCACTGCCCACTGCCCACTGTCCACTGTCCACTGTTCACTGTTCACTGTTCACTGCACCCAGACCCATTGCCCGTCGGGCTGCTGCTCAATGAGGTCGGTGGTCTCAATGTCGCCGAGGTCGAGGGGGGCATAAAGATGAGGAAACCGGCCGTGCTCCGGCACTTCTTCCCACTTCAGCTTGGCTTTGATGCGCCTTTCTGGCACCGCCAGCACCACCATTTCGCGCTCTTGCGCATAAAAGCGGGCCGCCGTCTCCAGCACCTGCTCCCGCGTGGAAAAATGAATAAACCCTTCGGTTTTCAACGAGGCGGGCCGGTAGAAGTCCTTTTCCAGGGTCTTTTCCCAGTCTGGGGACGAAATGAGGTGGTAGAGGAGGGGCATGGGGGAGTCAAAAAGTCAAAAGGTGAAGACGGCAAAAGGTCAAAAAGTGAAGAAGTCAAAGAGTCAAAAGGTAAAGACGGCAAAAAGTGAAGAGGTCAAAAAGGGAAGACGTTAAGAAGTAGGCTACTGGAGAAAGGTGAGGTGGGTAACATAGCCGCGAACCAATTCTTTCCTCTGCGCTTTTTGCGGGACCTCGGCGGCCTTGGCGTTAAAAAGGGGATAAGAAAAATCAACGGTACCCATCAACCCGGCAGCACGCCCCGCCCTACTCCTCCCGCCTTACTCATCAAAATCAATCTCGGTATTGTCGCCGATGTTGATGGAGTTGGTTTTGCCGCGGATGTTGGTGTCGTTGCCGATGACCGAATGGTTGAGGACAATGGAATCGAGGCGGGAATAGGCCCCGAGGATGGAGTCGGAGACGATGGAATTTTGGATGGAGGCCTTTTCTGCGATGGCCACGTAGGGGCCGATGACCGAATTGCGGATGTCGCAGCCTTCGGCGATGGAGACGGGCGGAATGATGACAGTATCGATAAAATCCTGCGGAGGCGGATCGGTGATACGGTCGAGGAGAATGCGATTGGTTTGCAGCAAGGTCTGCTTGCGGCCGCAGTCAAACCAGTTTTGCACGTTGAGGGTGCGGAACTTGATGCCCTGTTCCACCATGTGCATCAAGGCATCGGTGAGGGGATATTCCTGGTGGGCGGGCAGGTCCTTGTCCATGAGCTGGGCCAGGGATTCGAGAAACAGGTCGACCGGCCCGATTTTGTACATCCCCACCAAAGCGAGGTTGGAAGTGGGGATTTCGGGTTTTTCGGTGAGCTTTTTGACGTAGAGGTCACTGGTGAGCATGGCAATGCCAAAGTCCCGGGGATCGTCGACCTGATGCACCGCCAAGACCGGCCCTTCCATGTCGAGGATTTTACGGGTGTCGTCACCAAAGATGGTGTCGCCCAATATGACGAGGATTTCGTGGCTGTCGCGCAGGTGCTCCCGGGCGATCCAAAGGGCGTGGGCCAAGCCCCGGCGCGGCTCCTGCACCACAAACTCCGCCTCGATCTGCTCCCCGTAGGTAGAAGTGACGTAATCGCGGATTTTTTCTTTCAAATAGCCGACGATAAAGACTTGCTCTTTCACCCCGGCCGCCAACAGGTTTTCGATGATGTGGCCCAAAATCGGCTTGCCCGCTACCGGAATCAACGGCTTGGGTTGGGTATGGGTGTGAGGGCGAAGTTTAGTACCGATGCCGGCGACGGGGATGACTGCTTTCATGCGGACTATTTTGGCTGAAAATTAACACATTCGCTTGCCAGCTACAAACCATTCCCCTCAGGGATCCATACAATCTCCCGGGAAGCTCCCTCGTTTGTCTGAACAAGCTAGCGATTCTTTCCTGCGGCCCGGTTCAAGCCGCAGGTTTGGCAAGAAGCTTGCACCTTTTCCTACTTCACAGCGATATTTTCCGTCTATGCACCGATTAGTGATTTGGCTCTTTTTCTTCTCCCTGCTTTCCCTTGACCTCACTGGCCAGACCCTTTCCAAGGCCGAACGTAGCATGCACACCCTGATCGAGTCCGGCTTTCTCGAAGCCTACAAAGACTACCGCTACGAAGCCGAAATGCACGTAGCCATGTTCAAAGCCCGCGAGCGCGACTTTTCCCCGGTCGAAGTGGCCGGCATGCGGGTCACCTACGGCCGCACCGCCGAAGCTTTCGAAGACTTCATCTACCGCACCCGCAATGACCTCCTCGACAAGCGCACCCGCAAAGACATCCGCAAAGACTCCGAGACCTACGTGCGCCAGCGCCTCGAAGACCTGCGCGACATCTACCAAAAGCACTACCAGGAGCGCTTTCTCACCCAGTATCGCCACATCGCCGGCGGCGAGCCCCTCGCCCAGGGCGGCCGGGTCAACAGCCTGCCTTCGACGTGCTCGTCGGTGGCCGCGGCGAGGACGTTCTCCGCGGCGGTGACGGC
>CAZIVQ010000097.1:0-8920 GCA_964542415.1 uncultured Bacteroidia bacterium
TCGGGAGGCCCGCGGGGCCGCTGAGCCCGGGGGGTGGCCCGCCCCCGCCCCAGTTTTGTCCCCGCCAGTAATAGCGGGTGACCGGCTGCAAAGGCTCGCCCGCGTAGGGCAGCTGTAGCTCGCGTCCGGCGGCTTGTTTGCCACTGTCCCAGAGCAAGTTTTCGCCCCGCAGCAAAGCCACCGGATCGGTGCTGACCTGCACCTGCCAGGCACTTTGGGTGGCGTCGCGGCGGCTGTCATTGACCCACCAGCTGAAAAAGGGCCGCTGATCAGGTCGCAGGCCGAGCGGCTCGGGCTGGTACATGCACTGTAGCTCAGTGGGCGGCAGCAGTTCACCCGGCTGACCGCCAGGGACCGGGCTGCAAGCAACCATTAAAAAGAGTAGCAGGTAGGAAATCGGGCTTTTCATCGGAGGCAATTTTTTCGGAAAATGCAGAAAGCCCCCGGCAGAACTGTCATGCGCTGTGGGAGAAGCCCGCTTGGCGGCTTTGCCCCGCCGTAGGCTCGGCCGGATTTCCGGAATGCGGTGCGGGCTCACCTATATGAAAGGGCATAGGGGCATAGGGTGTAGGGGAGGACAAGGCTTTCATTTTCTGCTTCTTAGTAAGCGCGAAGCGCCTATCCCGACTATATTCCATACGCTATCCTCTTCATCGCTTCATCCGGCTGCGACAGTGCTTTCTGCTTCGCCGGACAGAGTCCAGCGGTACGAGCCCAGTACCGCTGGACTCTGTCCGGCGTTTTCATCGCATGTAGATTTGTAGGGAGAACCTCAACAGAGGACGGCCGCAGGCGGTTTTGCCCCCAGTCCATATTCTCACCTATGTGAAAGGGCATAGGGGTAGGCTGTTCCCCTGTGGGAAATGAGCGAAGCAAATTTAGTCGGATATTTTCTGCGGGTTGAGGGGGAAGGAAAATCAAATTTTTCCTAGAAAAGCAAGCCGAAGGCTACGAATGTTTGGGCGGCGCTGGCCTCGGAATTCGGTGGTTGGGGCGGCTAAAGCGCAGGCCTAGAATTCCGACGGTTTCTTTGCTTACTTTCTTTGCCGCCAAAGAAAGTAAGTCCCGCTGAAGGCGACGAATGGTTAGGAAAATAGCCTTAAAATTACAGTATCGATCCCCCGGTAGGGGGAACACCCTAGGCATAGGGGGCATAGGGTGTAGGGGAGGACACGGCTTTCGTTTTCTGCTTCTTATGTAAGCGCGCAGCGCCTATCCCGACTATGATCTATACTCTCTCCTAATACTCTCTCCCAACCTTCAATCCGGCATACTATTCGCTTAAGTAAAGCGTATGAATCTGTACACCTGCTTCGTATTTTCCGGCTATTCGGAAAATTCGATCCCACTGGACTACTAATCTATTTTGCGCATGCGTACGCTTTGCTTCCTTCTGGCTTTTGGCTTGAGCTGCTCTCTTTCTCTCCAGGCAAAAAAGGTCATCGGCGACCTGGATTTTGACACGGGCAACTGGGCCCTGATCGGGGTGCCCCTGCATAATTATCAACAACTGCCGATTCAGGAAGAATTAGGCACCTTTATCACCAAGGACCGGTTTCTGTTCGAGCGCATCCAGCAGGAATGGGACCTGGACCTTACCTTCGATGACCACTGCGATTACCACTACAGCTTGAAATTTTATCGAGACGGGGAGTTGGTCCGCACCCTGAACCTAAACCTGTACTGTGGCTACCTCACCTACGATGGATTTTCCTATCGTTTTGCCCCCCAGGAATTTGAGCGTTTCCGGGCCCACGCCCGGCGCATCGCTTGGTCGCGGATCAGCTTTGCCGACCTCGGGGTGCTCAAGCGGGCCATCACCACCCTGGAAACCACCGATGAGGTGTACTGGTACGAAGATGTAGGCCAGTACCAGTATTCGGGATTTTTCATGCTGTCGATCAATGGCCTGCCCTGGAACACGGACCTGGACTCGCTCTATGATGCCGTAGAGCAGCATATCGTGCGGGAAACCGACCGGGGCGATTTTTATTTGCAACGCTACTACCACCTGATCCGCAACGACCAGCTCTACATCCGCTACGTGGTCAATTGTGAGCAAACTTTGGCCATGGCCTTGCCTGGGGAGCTTCATCTTGACTGGCGCTCCCACCTCGCCAACCGCGATTCGGTGCGTATTTTGGCCATTGGTCTGGACCGGCAGCGATATTGGGAGTTGATGCGGATGAGAGAAGAGAGATGAGAGAAGAGAGATGAGAGAAGAGAAAAAAGGGCAGCAGGCCCCCAGGCTGTCAGAGCTCCTCAAAGCCCCCGCTTTTTCCCTGACAGCGTTTCGCTCGTCGCCAATCGCTCGTCGCTTGTCGCTCAATCGCTTGTCGCCCAATCGCCCATCGCCCATCGCCCATCGCTTGTCGCCCAATCGCTTGTCGCCCAATCGCCCATCGCTCGTCGCAAATCGCTTGTCGTTCAATCGCTCGTCGCCAATCGCTCGTCGCAAATCGCTCGTCGCCCATAGCTACCGGCTGGGACATTCGCCGGTTTTGTGCTAATTTCCGGGCATGAACCGGATAGTGATTTTCTTTTTCCTGGCGATGATGTTTGGGCTCGCTTGTAGTGAGGAGCCCGCCACTGCGCCTGCTTCGCCCAGCCCGGCTGCCCCGGCCACTTCCCCCACCAGTCAAGGAACCTTCCTGCTCGATGCCGATACCGGCAACGAGATGGACGACCTCTACGCCATCGTGCGGGCCTTGGAGGCCCCTAATTGGCCCTTGGTGGGCGTAGCCTCCGCCCATTTCAACAACCCCCAACTGCTCACCGATTCCCTTTGGCACATCTACCCGACCCTGGGCATCCAAACCCTGGAGATTTCGCAGGAGATCAACGAGACCTTGCTGCGGGTGACGGGTCGGACGGATTTGCCGGCTTTGCGGGGAAGCGCCTCCATGGTGGGCTACGCCTGGGGCTACTACGAAGGCGCGCCCGTCCCCGACAACCCAGCGGTGCAGTTCATCATCAAGCAGGCCCGGGCGGCTTCACCCACGGCCCCCCTGCATGTGCTGGTGCTGGGACCTGCCACCAATGTGGCGGCCGCCATCCTCCGCGCCCCGGATATTGTCCCCAACCTGCACGTCTGGCTGCTTAGCATGCGTTTTGAGGCCGAAAAGCAGGTTTGGGACAAGAACTCTTTCAACGCCCGCAACGACATCAACGCCCTCGACCTGCTCTTGTCGGAGCCAGAGCTGGCCCTGACGGTCATGCCGGGAAATGTGTCGCGGGAATTGACCTTCGAGCGCCTGAGTAGTTTGGATAGATTGTCCCAAACTGACCATCCCACCGCTGCTATGCTGGCCCGTCGCTGGGACGAGGTTAGCGCTGGTGACAGCTGGATCATGTGGGACCTGGCCTTGGTCGAGGCCGTGCTGCACCCTCGCTGGGCCACCGTCGACACCTTTGCCGCTCCCCCCGAAAATGGTGGCCGACCCATCCGCGTCTTCACCGACATCGACGCTCCGGCCATGGAAGCCGATTTTTGGCAAGCCTTGGGAGGGGAGTAGGGGGAGGGAATGTGGGAATTGGGGAATTTGGGAATTGGGAATTTGGGGAGTGGGGTATTTGGAGAGTGGGGAATGAGGGAATAAGGCGCAAGGGGCGCGATTCGATATTCTTCATTCCCTGCTCATTATTCTATATTTCTGTCCCCTATTCCCATTTTTACTTTTTCACCTCTTCACCTCTTCACCTCTTCACTTCTTCCCCCTTCTCCCATGCACCGTTCGCTTTTTCCTTTCCTATCTCTTCTTTTCCTGCTCCCTGCCAGCCTATCTGGCCAGGGCCACCTGCTGCTGGTCGGCGGCGGGGCCGAGTCCCAGGGCGGCTGGTCCGACGCTCCTTATCGCTGGTTGGTAGACCAGGTCCCTAACCACCGGGTGGCGATCATCAGCTACCGGCAGGAGACCCAGTGGCTGCCCGATTATTTCATGAGCCTGGGGGCTCATTTTGCCCGCCACTTTTATGTGACCGACCCCATTTCTGCCTCTTCCCAGGGGCTCTATGACAGCTTGGCTACCTACGACGCCATTTTCTTCAAAGGCGGCGACCAAGCCGTCTACTACGAAAACTACCGCAATACTTTGCTGGAACAGGCGGTAGAAGAGACTTTTGCGGCAGGAGGGGTGATCGGGGGCACCTCCGCCGGTATGGCCATTCTGTCAGAGGTGCTTTTTTCGGCAGAAAATGGCTCAGCCTATCCCGAAGATGTCCTGGCCAACGTGGACGATGCCTACGTGGTGTTGAAAAACAATTTTCTGAGCTTGAATCAGGGTTTGTTGTTCGACACCCACTTTGTGGAGCGGGGGCGCTTTGGGCGGTTAGCGGGGTTTCTGGCGCGCTGGTACTTCGATCGGGGAGAAATTTTGCTGGGAATCGGGGTAGATGACAAGACTGCCTTGGCCATCGACACCCTGCAGCGGGGGCAGGTGTATGGGACCGGGGCGGTGACCTTGATGAGTCCCTATGGCGACCCGCCTTTCCGGCGGGGCGCGGCGGGGCAGCCGCTGGCCGACTCGCTGCAGGTACGGCAGCTGCTGGATGGCGACCTTTATCGTTTCAACCTCGACCTCCCGGTGGGGCTTTCGCGGACCTTGGTGCCGCCAAAGCCACAGGAGACCGGGGGGTACACCCTGCTGCTGAGCGGCGGAGACATGCTCTCCGACAATGATTTGCTTCTCGATGAGCTGGTTTTCCGCATCGGTCAGCCGTCCGACCCGATTTTGATCGTGAGCCAGCAAAGCACCGAAGCCATGGTGGTGGCCTCGATGTTGCAAAGCCGGGGGGTAGGGGAGGTGTACCAATTGCGCACCGAGCCAGGCTTTCAGGAGCTGGCGGCCGCCACTGACGCCATCGGGCGGATGCAAAAATTTTTGTTTGTGGCCAATGACCCCGCTGCCTTGCAAGCCTACCTGGCAGGGGGATCCAACGGGCAACTGCTCAACGCCCGGCTGCGGGAGGAGGCCTCGGTGCTGGCCTTCATCGGCGAGGACAGCCGCCTGGCGGGAAAAGTGCTGGTAGAAAACTACCGCCAACGTTATGCGGCCTATGATGGCCTGTTGCAGCGCAGCCCGGGCCTGGGGCTTTTGCAGACCAGCATCGTCATGCCCAATGCTTTTGCAGATCCTGATTTTGTGGAGAATACCGCCGCAGGCGTGCCTTGGGTCATGGTGCAAGACTCCTTGGCCTATGGCCTCTGGTTAATGGACAGCAGTTTTGTGCGCTATGAAGCGGCTGGCAACATCCGGCAGCTGCAAGCCTACGGCAAATATCCCTTGTTGCTACAGCACAATCCCGGCACCTCCGTCGACACGGCCCGGCCGTTTGGGGGAATATCCCGCAACGTGGCAGGTTTTGGGCAGATGTGGCTGAGCCTTACCGACAGCACCCCCGTGGTGGTCGGCCGCAACCTGGTAAGTGAGGCTTACCAGCCAGAAAAAGCCAGCTGGCTGTCAGTCTACCCCAATCCGGTAGGAAAGATCATTAACATTCTCTGCTACGGGGGCCAACGCGGGGCCTACACCTTTGACCTACTCGACCAGCAGGGGCGGCGGCTGCTTACCCATACCCAATTGCTGGACCCCAACACGGCCTCAGTGGAGATCCCGGTCCCCGACCTGGCCCCGGGGGTGTATACCCTTATGGTACAACGTTTTGGCGCGGGGGTGGTCACCCAGCTACAGATCATCCGGTGAAGGGCGTAGTTGCAGGCGAATAGGCCCCTTGATGGGAGCTGAGTTTACCTCACAACCTCCTTGAAGGATGCGCACCTGCGGGTGATCGGCGGCTAATTTGCGCACCACCGGCATGGCCGCCCGCCACTGGGTTTCAGCAGGATAGCAGGCCCGGGCCACCTCTGAGGGACAGCAGGTTTTTTGGGATCCTCGAGCCCGAAGAATGGCCATCATCAAGGCTTCGATTTGGGCTTCATTAACCATAATAAAGCGGGTTTTTCCTTTTTATCGCCTCAACCAACTAAATATAAAGGCTGACGTATGTGTTAGAGAATGAAAACGGCAACAATGACTGGGCAAAGTTCTCTAGCCTGAAAAGATGGCAGTAATTGTCAGCCGGGAATGTATTTTGTACTTTTTTGTGAGTCACTCAACGAATGTTAACAATTTTCGCTCTCCATAAGTTGTACAATCTTACTTATTGGTAAAGTGGAGAAATACTGAAGCGAACAGCATTATATGGCAGATTTCAACAACAACGGCGACCGGAACCGGACTCCTAAGCCCAACAACAACATCTACTGGATTTATGTGGTGGTGTTGGCTTTTTTTATTTTAGGGATGTTGTTTCTCAACAGCCAAACCGGCGTCAAAGAGATAACCCTTAAAGAGTTTGAGGACATCTGGAAGAATGAGCAACTCGACCATGTGGTGGTAACCAATGGTACCGAGGTGAGGGTATTCCTCAATGAGGATGGCATTGTGGCTAAGCGTCAGGCTGGCAACAAGGAAATTAGCAATATCGGTCCTCAGTTCTTTATGAAGAGAAGTTCCCGTGAGGCTACGGAAAACTACCTCATGGAGAACGATATCCCCCACAAGATTGAAGAAGAAGCCCAATGGGGCGAAGTGTTACAGTTCTTAATCCCCATCGCCATCCTGGTGGCGCTGTGGTTTTTCTTTATGCGCCGCGTAGGTGGTGGTGGGCCCGGCGGCCAGATTTTCAATATCGGCAAGAGCCGCGCCAGCCTCTACGACAAAGAAAACAAAGTCAACGTTACTTTCAATGACGTGGCTGGCCTTGAAGAAGCCAAAGAAGAAGTGCAGGAGGTAGTCGAATTCCTCAAACAACCCCAGAAGTTTACCAAGCTTGGCGGGCACATTCCCAAAGGCGTGCTGCTCGTAGGCCCTCCCGGTACAGGTAAAACCTTGCTGGCCAAGGCTGTAGCTGGCGAAGCGAAAGTACCTTTCTTCTCTCTCTCTGGTTCTGACTTCGTCGAGATGTTTGTCGGCGTAGGGGCAGCCCGGGTACGTGATCTCTTCAAACAAGCCAAAGAAAAAGCGCCTTGCATCATCTTCATTGATGAAATCGACGCGGTAGGCCGTTCTCGCGGCCGCATGAACATGACCGGCGGCAATGACGAGCGCGAAAATACCCTCAACCAGTTGCTAGTTGAGATGGACGGCTTCGGTTCGGATACTGGGGTCATCTTGATGGCGGCCACCAACCGCCCCGACGTGCTCGACCCAGCCTTGCTGCGGGCTGGTCGCTTTGACCGGCAGATTGCCGTCGACCGTCCTGACATCAAAGGTCGCGAAGAGATATTCAAAGTACACCTCAAGCGCCTTACCCTTTCTGACGAGGTAGACATCAAGAAACTGGCGGCCCAGACCCCTGGTTTCGTAGGAGCCGACATCATGAACGTCTGTAACGAAGCAGCCCTGATTGCCGCCCGGAAAAATAAGGATGCCGTGGAAATGATTGATTTTCAAGATGCCGTTGACCGGGTGATCGGCGGATTGGAGAAAAAGAACAAGATCATTTCGCCCAACGAGAAGCGCATCGTGGCTTATCACGAAGCTGGGCATGCCGTGACGGCCTGGTTCCTACAGCATGCTTCGCCCCTGGTGAAAGTGTCCATAGTGCCGCGTGGCATTGCTGCCCTGGGCTACGCCCAATACCTGCCCAAGGAGCAGTACCTTTATACTTACAACCAGTTGATGGATGTCATTTGTACCACCTTGGGGGGCCGGGCTGCTGAAGACATTATCTTTGGCGAGGTCTCTACTGGGGCACAAAACGACCTGGAACGTATCACCCAGAATGCTTACGCCATCGTGACGCAGTATGGGATGAACCGGATGGTGGGGCAGGTTTCCTTCCGAAGCGATTCGGAGTACAACTTTACCAAGCCTTACTCTGAAGATACCGCCCGGATCATAGACGAAGAGGTGAAGAAGATCATCGACAAGGCTTATGAGCGTACCAAAGAATTGCTCGTCGAGCATCGGGATGCCCTGGAAGCCATTGCGCAGGAACTGTTGGAAAAAGAGGTCATTTTCAAAGAGGATGTAGTTCGCCTCATCGGCGAGCGTCCTTATGGCGAAGATGATGATCATGAAATCCACCTCGCTAATGGTAAAAAGAATGGCCAATTGTCGGAAGAAAAGCCGATCGAGACCGATGATGATGTGGTGAAAGACGAAGAAAAATAAGCCTCTCCTAAAGCAAAAAGCAGCTCCCCTGCTGACCTAAACAGGTTAGTAGGGGAGCTGCTTTTTGGGTTGGATAGCCCGTAAGGAGGTCGTAATTTGCCTGCAAAAATATATTTGGCACCGCGCACCCACATCTACTTTGCCTCTGACATGCACTTTGGGGCTCCAAACCCGGTCCAGAGCCGGAAGCGAGAGCGACACTTCATTCGCTGGCTGGAAAGCATAGAAGAGGAAGTGGCAGAGCTGTACCTGCTGGGGGATCTATTCGACTTCTGGTTTGAATACAAACATGCCGTGCCCAAAGGGGGTGTCCGGCTTTTGGGAAAGCTGGCCCTAATGGCTGACCAAGGAGTCAAGGTCCACGTCTTCACCGGCAACCACGACCTCTGGTACCGAGATTACCTGACCGAAGAATTCGGGGCGCAGGTTTACCGGGAACCCGTGATCCGGGAGTTTTTTGGCCATACCTACTACTTCGCCCACGGCGACGGCCTTGGCCCCGGCGACCACGGCTACAAGCTCATGAAGCAGGTCTTCACCCACCCCCTGGCCAAGTGGCTTTTTCACCGCCTACATCCCAATTTTGGCATCTGGCTCGCCCGCTTCGCCTCCGGCCTCAGCAAGCACCACGACTACGAAGACATCTTCGCCCCTGAGACCGTCCACATGGGCGACAAAGAATTCCTCTACTGCCACGCCCGAGAGGTGCTGACCACCCAGCCGGACATCGACTATTTTATCTT
>CAZIVQ010000098.1:0-8910 GCA_964542415.1 uncultured Bacteroidia bacterium
GGTGAAAAGGGGTTTTGGGTTTTGGGTTTTTTACAGCAGAGGGCGCAGAGGTGGCGCAGAGGTTCGCAGAGTATGGGGTTTGGGGGTTTTCTCTGTGGCCTTAGTGAAATCTCTCCCGGTTTCTCCGGGATCCATGATTCGTGACCTCCGTGGTGAAAAGGGGCTTTGAGTTTTGGGTTTTGGGTTTTTTAACGCGGAGTTCGCTGAGGTGGCGCAGAGATTCGCAGAGAGGGGGTTATTTGTGGGGTTTGAGGTTTTTTACCGCGGAGGGGGCGCAGATCATGGATGGCGGTGAAACCGGTAGGTAGCGCGGAGAACGCGAAGGAGTTTTTAGTTATGAGCTTAAAACCCTGCGGACTTTGCGCCTCCTTGCGAACCCTAAGAAGAAACCACAATCAGCCAGTAGCTCTGTAGTAAAATCCAAGGGGTCGAGGAAATACGCATCAATCAACCATTCACTCCCTTATTTCGCCCTTTTTTTCGCGCCAATGGTCCAATGAAGCAGTATTTTAGCCGGTTGATGTATTTTACTTTAGGATATCTTTTCGATGAATAAAACGAAATCCGGATGGAAAATGGGTATTTTCCTCCGGATAGCTAAGGAGATGTGACGGAACGGAAACTTATACCGCGTGGGCGGGCATGATTTCCTTGAGTTTGGCCAGCAGGGTATCGAGCTCGGCTTGGGTATTGTCTGGACCAAATGAGAAGCGGATCGAGTTGGTCAGCGTCTCGAGGTCGCCCCCAAGCCCGCGCAGCACGTGCGAGCCCATGAGGGCCCCCGAGCTACAGGCCGAGCCGCCCGAGGCGGCAATGCCCGCCAGGTCAAGATGGAAGAGCAACATGGCGTCGTCTTCGCCACAGGGGAAAGTCACATTGAGTACCGTGGGCAGGGAGTGCGCTGGCGAGGCATCGCCGTTGATGCGCAGGCCTGGAAAGATCTCCCGCAGCTGCTCGATCAGGTATTGCTTGAGGCCTCGCAGGTGGGCATTCTTGGCCGCCAAGTCAGCATAACACAGGTCCAGGGCCGCTGCCATGCCCACGATGCCGGGCACGTTTTCGGTGCCGGGCCGTAGGTCGCGCTCCTGCCCGCCGCCGGTCATCAGGGCCGGGAGCTTCCGCCCTTTGCGCACGTACAAAAGCCCCGTGCCCCGGGGGCCATAAAACTTATGGGCCGAAGCCGTGGCGAAGTCCAGAGGACATTGGCCCAAATCAAAATCGAAATGTCCCATGGTCTGCACCGTGTCCGAATGGAAAATGGCTCCGGTTTCCTGGCAGATTTCAGCGACCTCCTGTAGCGGGTGCAGGGTGCCAATCTCGTTGTTGCCGTGCATGAGCGAGACCAGGGTGTGGGGGTGTTGCTGCAGAAAGCTCCGCAGCTCGTCCAGGTCGATGTGCCCCTGTTCGTCGGTAGGGAGAAAGTGCAGTTTCAGCTTTCCGGCCGCTTCCAATTGCTCCAGGGGATACAGCACCGCATGGTGCTCCAGGTGGGTGGTCAGGGCGTGGGTAGGCTGGTATTGCTGCACCGCGCCGAGCAGGGCGAGGTTGTCGGCCTCGGTGCCGCCGCTGGTGAAGTAGATTTCGCCCGGCTGAGCCCCCAGGTGCTTGGCGATACGACGGCGGGCCTCTTCAAGGGCGTTGCGCAAGGCCCGGCCCGGGGCGTGGGTAGAAGAGGGGTTGCCGGGATGGCCGAGCAGGTAGGGCTGCATGGCCTCCAGCACAGCCGGGGCCATGGGGGTCGAAGCGGCGTTGTCGAGGTAGATGCGATCCATGGAGAGGCGGTTTTTCAGCAAAGGTAAGGAAAAAGCAGGAAGGGGGGCAGGGGTAAGCTGTTTCCCCTGGCACTTTCTTAGGAGCATAAAGGGCTTGAACCCCCTTGCTGCTCATATCCCGCGCGGATTTGTCATCCGTGCTCGCAGGTTCGGTTCAACCACGAGAACAGGGGAGCCCGTAGCGTTTGAAAACAAAAACAGCATAGGGCTACTCAGCGCCCCTGCTTTTGCCCTGACAGCGTTAAGGGCAGGCAAACAACGCAGGCAGGGTAGCGAAAGTCAGGATTAGTGAGAACCCTGCCAGCGTTTCATATAGGTGAGGATTTTCCCCCTCTCGGGCCCCCTTTGCTTCGACAGGGTTTAGCACAGGTGGGGGGAGATTTGACTCCTTGCTAAGCCTGGCTCAGCGCAGCTACAAGGCCATCCTGTCATTTCAACTACCTGACTATCAACAGGTAAAATACTGACCCTACGTTAAATGCTACCCGTGTTTTATGGGATAGGGGCAATAGCCTGTCAGCCAGCCGACTCCTTCACACACTTCCAGGGACTAAGTTGCATGCATAACACGCAACGGGAAAGAAGAAGAAACCGCTTTATAGCTTCGAATCTACCTTATCCCTATGAACCATTACGATATCATCATCATTGGCACCGGTGCAGGTGGTGGCACCTTGGCCCTGAGCCTTGCCCCCACGGGCAAAAAAATCTTGATCCTGGAACGCGGTGATTTTTTGCCCCGCGAAAAGGAAAACTGGGACACCCAGGCGGTCTTCCTCGACGCGCGGTACAAAGCCAAGGAATCCTGGCTCGACAAGCGTGGCGAGCCCTTCCACCCTGGCATCCACTACTGGGTAGGGGGCAACACCAAAGTCTACGGCGCGGCCCTGCTGCGCATGCGTGAGCGTGATTTTGGGGAGGTGCAGCACCACGGTGGCCTGTCTCCAGCCTGGCCCATTAGCTACCAAGAGCTGGAACCCTATTACACCGAAGCCGAAAAGCTGTACCATGTCCACGGCGAGCACGGCATTGACCCTAGCGAGCCCGCGGCGAGTGAGGCCTATCCGCATGGCCCGCTGCCACACGAGCCGCGCATCCAGCAGTTGCATGACGACATGGAGCAGTTGGGCCTCAACCCCTTTCCCCTGCCCATCGGGCTGAAGCCGAACGACGCAGCCAAAGGTGAAGCTATGTACGTGCCAGATCGCTTCGATGGCTTTCCCGATCCCTCCGAGGCCAAGGCGGATTCGCACGTGGTGGGCATCAAGCAGGCGCTACAATACCCCAATGTCACCCTGATGACCAACAGCTTGGTCCAACGCCTGCATACCAACGCAGCGGGCGATACGGTGACCGAGGTAGTGGTAAGCAAAGATGGCGAACCCCACTCCTTCCAAGCCGACATCGTGGTGGTGGCTTGTGGGGCTATCAATTCGGCGCTGCTGCTGCTGCGCTCCACCAGCGATCAGCATCCCCACGGCCTGGCCAACGGCTCCGATCTGGTGGGTCGCAACTACATGGCACACAACAACTCGGCCATGCTGGCTATTTCTCGCAAGCCCAACCTCAGCAAGTTTGGCAAGACGCTGGGACTGAACGACTTTTACTTTGGCAGCGATGACTTCGACTTTCCTTTGGGCCACATTCAGATGCTGGGTAAGTCTGATCCCGTTATGTTCAAGGAGGATGCCCCAAATTTTGCCCCGGGCTTGGCCCTGGACTACATCGCCGAGCATGCTTTGGATTTTTGGATGACCTCAGAGGATTTGCCCGATCCCAACAACCGCGTTTTGTTAGACGAAAACGGCCACATTGCCCTGCACTATACTGGGAACAACCTCGAAGGGCACAAGCGCTTGCAAAAAAAGCTACGCTGGATTTTGGAGCACGCTGACTGCGAACCACACCTGCTGCCCAACCATCTGTACCTGGGTAAGAAAATCCCCATCGCCGGGACCGCACATCAGTGTGGCACCCTGCGCTTTGGCACCGATCCCAAGAGCTCGGTGCTAGATCCCTTTTGTCGCGCCCATGAAGTACCAAACCTCTTCGTGGTCGATGGCAGCTTTTTCCCTTCCAGCTCGGCAGTGAATCCCGCCCTGACCATCATGGCTCAAGCCCTACGGGTGGGGGATTACCTGAAGCATGAAGAGTTGTAGGGGAGGCTGTTCCCCTGTTGCGCTGCCCATCAGCAGCGAGGGGGTTGAAACCGCTACTCATATTCCGGGCGGATATGTCATTCCTGCAAGCGATCTCTTCCCACAGGAGGAACAGCCTCGTGCTTGCGGAGCTAAATTCGTACTGGGTAATTCTAAAGTTAACATGCTGATCTTAACGGTATTAGCCTCATATAAATCAAGGCGGAAGCTATGGCGAGATGGCCGAACCGCCTTTACGGCGGCGCTGTTGAGCTGCTTGCTCTGGGGAACCTGCCCCTTGGCGCAACCGACCGAGGCGGTAAGCCATGTCAGCCTGACGGTTTCGAGCCTGGAGGCCATTGTGCCTTTTTATACCGAGGTGCTGACTTTCGAGGAAGTCGAACGCTACGACCGGCGGGGACCAGCGCTGCAGCGGCTCTATGGCTTGCGAAATGAGGAGCTGGTGCTGAAAATCGCCGTGCTGCGGCTAAGGCAAGAACAAATCGAGCTGCTGGAATTCGTGAACGAAGACGGCTCTCGGGCCATTCCGGCGGGCTCGCGCAGCCACGACCTGTGGTTTCAGCACATGGCCATTGTGGTGCGGGACATGGAGGCAGCTTACGCCCGGCTACGAGCGTACCGGGTCCAGCACGTCTCTACTGCGCCGCAGACCTTGCCCGACTACCTGCCCGCCGCGGCTGGCATCAGCGCTTTCTACTTTCGCGATCCCGATGGCCATAACCTGGAAATCATCCATTTTCCCGAAGGAAAAGGCGATCCCCGCTGGCAGGCAGGCGCCGAAGCCTTGTTTCTGGGCCTTGATCATACCGCTATTGGCGTGGCCGACACCGATCGCTCGCTGGGCTTTTATCAAGGCTTACTGGGGCTGAGCGTGGCGGGAAACAGTGAAAATTATGGCAATGAGCAGGAGCACCTCAACCAGGTTTTTGGTGCCCACCTCTTGATCACAGGCCTCAAAGCCCCGGCAGGCCTTGGGGTAGAGTTACTGGATTACCTGGCTCCCCCCGGTGGTCGCCTTTACCCGGCCGATAGCCGCGCCACCGACCTTTGGCATTGGCACAGCACCTTACTGGTCGAGGACATCGAAGCTGTCTACCAGCAGGTGCAAGCCGCCAATTACTTCTTTATCTCCAGGGGACTGACCGAAATCCGGGGCAGGGCCAGCTTTTTGGTCCGCGATCCCGACGGACACGCGGTCCTGCTACAAGCCTCCCCATAACTCCCTTCAATCACAACAAATCATGCTTTATTCTTCAAAGACCCCTCTTGCCCAACAAACAGCCGTCGTTACAGGCGCTAGTTCCGGCATCGGCAAAGCCACCGCCATCGCGCTGGGTGAAGCGGGTGCCAACGTAGTGGTCAACTATGCTGGGAACGCCCAAGGAGCCGAGGAAGCCGTGGCCGCCATCGAAGCTGCTGGCAGCAAAGGCATCATCTTTCGCGCCGATGTTAGCCAGAAGGAGCAGGTAGCAGACATGTTTGCCGCTGCGGTCGAGGCCTTTGGCACCGTGGATATCTTGGTCAACAACGCTGGGGTGCAAAAAGACGCCTCCTTCCTTGAGATGTCCGTGGAAGACTGGAACTTTGTGCTGTCGGTCAACCTGACGGGGCAATTCCTTTGCGCCCAGGCAGCTGCACGCGAATTTGTACGGCGCGGTCGTCGCCCTGAAATTTCGATTGCCTTAGGCAAGATCATCTGCATGAGTTCGGTGCATGAACTGATTCCCTGGGCGGGCCACGTCAACTACGCGGCTTCGAAGGGGGGGGTGATGCTCTTCATGAAGTCCATCGCCCAAGAGCTAGGCAATAAGGGCATCCGCGTCAACAGCATTGCCCCGGGGGCGATCAAGACCCCCATCAACCGCATGGCCTGGGATACCCCTGAGGCAGAGCAAGAACTGCTGAAACTAATTCCTTATGGTCGCATAGGTGAAACCCGCGACATTGGCAACATCGCTGTCTGGCTGGCTTCGGACCACAGCGACTACATCCACGGCCAGACCTTGGTGGTCGATGGCGGCATGACGCTGTATCCGGGCTTTAGCGACAATGGCTAATTCTCCCTAACGAGCTGCCTTGGGCGCGTTGGCTGGGCTGACGAGTTGCCCTGCCCTGAACAAGCTCAAGGGCCTATGCCAAAACCCTTGGCTTCAAGCTTCTGGCTTCCTGATCCTCTGCGCTATCCTTTAGCCTTGCACTGTTCTTACTTTGGGTAAAACTTGCTCCCGCGGATGGCAAGTCTGCCTGAGGTCTGAGCAGCGAGGGGGGCAACCGCTTGCTGCTCATAGGAAGAACCATAAGAGGAACCTCCTACCTTCAAAACCACCTTTTCCATGTCTTACCTTCCTATTGAAAATTACGGCTTGATCGGCAACATGCGCACGGTTGCCCTGGTGGGCAACACCGGCTCCATTGATTGGCTGTGCTTTCCGCACTTTGACTCTCCAAGCCTTTTTGGCCGCCTCCTCGACGAAGAAAAAGGCGGGCATTTTTGCATTCATCCCACAGACCCTGACCACAAGACAAAGCAGTTCTACTGGCCCGATACCAACGTGCTGGTGACCCGCTTTCTCACCGACAGCGGGGTCTGCCAAATCACCGATTTCATGCCCGTAGGGCAATCGGAAGGCGAACCCCAAGAAAACCAACTGCTACGCCGGGTAAAGATGGTACGAGGTAAGATGGACCTGACTGTCGAGTGCCGACCCGCCTTCAACTACGCCCGCGACCCGCATCGCACCGTGCTACACGATGGCTACGTGGCTTTCCATAGCCAAGACTTGAGCCTGGGGCTGATTACCCCCGTTCCTTTCCAGGAAGCGGAGGGAAAAGCTTTTGCTCAACTGAGGCTGACCGAAGGAGAATCGGCCACCTTTAAGCTCAAGAAGATTCTGGCAGAGGGGGAGGAAATGCCCCGGTTGACAGAGGAAGGGGCTTTGCGTAGCTACAGGGACACGGTACAATTTTGGCGCAATTGGCTCAAACAATGCACCTACAAGGGCCGCTGGCGCGAAACGGTCTACCGTTCAGCGTTAACCCTCAAGCTATTGACCTTCGACCCGACAGGGGCCATCGTGGCCGCGCCGACCTGCTCACTACCCGAAAGCGTGGGAGGAGAACGCAACTGGGATTACCGCTACACCTGGATTCGCGACGCATCCTTCACCGTCTATGCCTTCATGCGCATCGGCTTCAATCAGGAAGCAGAGCGCTTCATGCAGTGGATCGAAGCCCGCTGCAACGAATTGAACCCCGACGGCTCTTTGCAGATCATGTATGGCATCGACGGCCGCCATCAGTTGACCGAAGAACAGCTCGACCATCTCACAGGCTACCGCCATTCGGCTCCGGTGCGGGTGGGAAACGGCGCTTATGATCAGCTACAGCTCGACATTTATGGCGAGTTGATGGATTCCGTCTATCTCTACAACAAATACGGCACGCCCATTTCCTACGACCTCTGGATAAACCTGCGTAAGCTAGTCAACTGGGTCGTTGACCACTGGCAAGACAAGGATGAGGGCATCTGGGAGGTGCGCGGTGGCCAGCGGGAATTTGTGTACTCACGGCTGATGTGCTGGGTGGCATTGGACCGGGCCATCCGCCTGGCCGACAAGCGATCCTTTCCTGCCGATCGTGATAAATGGATCGAAACCCGCGACCGTATCTACGAAGATATCATGGCAAAAGGCTGGAGCGAAACCCGTCAAGCCTTTGTGCAAAGCTACGGCAGTGACAGCCTCGACGCCTCTAACCTGTTGATGCCACTGGTGTTCTTCGTTTCGCCCAAAGACCGCCGCATGCTCCGGACCCTGGAGGCCATGAACTGCTCGCCGCACGAAGGCGGACTGGTTTCCGATGGCCTGGTTTTCCGTTACAATGTAGCTCAGACAGATGATGGCCTCTCAGGCGAAGAAGGCACCTTCAACATTTGTACCTTCTGGATGGTCGAAGCCCTGACCCGTGCCGGGCAGCTGGAAGAAGCCCGCTTTTTGTTTGAGCAAATGCTGGGCTACGCTAACCACCTAGGGCTGTATGCCGAAGAAACTGGCGCAAAGGGGGAAGCTTTGGGCAACTTTCCCCAGGCCTTTACTCACCTAGCCCTGATCAGCGCTGCCTATAACCTCGACAAATTCATCAATCAATAGCTCGTGAATGAGCGTTCGGAGTGTTTTTGCCTAAAAGAAGATTTTGACCGCCTGAAGGGAAAGCTACGTTTGACAAGTCTGTATCTGGCGCGGCCGTATGGCGCACGAGCCCGAATCCAGCCGAGCCCACAGACCGGGTCTTATTCTCCTTGTCATCCCCAGGGCCTGTGGGTTGCCTGAATGTTCACCCTCCTCCTACTGGACATAGGCTGTTTTCCCTGTGGGACAGAACCTGCTCACACGGATGGCAAGCCTGCCCAGCATATGAGCAGAATGTGAACACGGACAGGCCCTTCTTTTCAGTAGGGCACCCTGCCGGGCGTCCCTAGATGGACTGAGGGATCATTTTACTGCCAAGAACCCTCAATTCATATAAGTCATTCTTTGCACGTTACTCAGCCTTCTCTTATTATGGCAAAAAAAACCTCGAACCCCGAGCAGCAACGCCTGCAGGCTGCCTACCAGCAAAACGTTGCCTGGCTCAAATGGGGTCCCTACCTCAGTGAGCGGCAGTGGGGCACCGTGCGCGAAGACTACAGCCCTCAAGGCGATGCCTGGAGCTTTTTCCCGCATGATCACGCCCGTTCACGGATCTATCGCTGGGGCGAAGACGGCCTGGCAGGTATCTCTGACCACCGGCAGCGCATCTGCTTTGCCCCCGCCCTCTGGAATGGGCAAGACCCCATTCTCAAGGAGCGAATGTTTGGCCTGGCCGGTCCAGAAGGCAACCATGGCGAGGACGTCAAGGAGCTGTATTATTACCTCGACAACCTGCCCACCCACGCCTACATGAAGCACCTCTACAAATATGGGCACACGGCCTATCCCTAC
>CAZIVQ010000099.1:0-4334 GCA_964542415.1 uncultured Bacteroidia bacterium
GATCCCTTTGAGTATGTGGTCTACGCCAGTAACGGCAGTTCAGTCACGGTGACCAACCTCCAGCCCAGTACCAGCTACGAAGTGGCGGTTTTCGAATTCAACGGTACGGGAACCGGCACCCTTTATAACCGCACCAGCCCGGCCCGGCTTGCGGTCAGTACCCAAGCGGGGGGCTTTCCGGTGGAGTGGCTGAGCTTCGAAGCAGAAAGCTGGGGCCAGGAGGTACGCCTGCGGTGGACCACCGCCAGCGAGTTGAACAACGACTATTTTGCGGTGGAGCGAAGCCTGGACGGCCTCAGTTGGGAGCAACTGGGCCGGGTAGCAGGCGCCGGCACATCGTCGGAGGCGCAATTGTATGAATACCGGGACCGAGTCCCTCATGCCGTCGGGAGTTATTACCGCCTCAAGCAAGTCGACTTCGACGGGCAATTTTCCTTCAGCGCGGTAGTGCGCTGGGCCTCACAGGCTCAGGAGTTTGGCTGGCAGGTCTACCCCAATCCCGTACAGGACCGGCTGCAGGTGGTGCTACCGGTCGGCTCCTGGCAGCTACAGCTGCTTGATGCGCAGGGCCGGGTCGTGCAGGCTAGCAAGACGCAGGCTGGAACCCTTAGCTGGTCCCTCCGGTCCCTACCTGCTGGCACCTATTGGCTCTCAGCAGGAACGGATAGACAACGGATCGCCGTGCAGGCGATCAGGAAAGAATAAGAAAAGCCGCTGGCAGGGGAAACCTGGCAGCGGCTTTTTTTCTCGGTTCAGCTAGCTGCGGGGGGACCCTTTACCTTGCATCCCCCAGAATCTTGGCCGCGGCTTAAAAGCCACGGTGCGGTGGTTTTTCCCAGGGTCAACTCCTTAAGTAACAGTGAACAATGAACATGGATCAATGAACAGTATAAACCACTGCTTACCAAGGCATTCTCCTTTCAAAAGGTGGAGGTTATTTTTCTCACGTTACTAAGACAGTATTTTTTGGCGGTTCAACTACATGTTGGGTGGTCGGGGCCGGGTTACGCCGCTTTCCATCCCCACAATCCGGCCGAAGATCCACCTTGGGAGGAAAATCCAGCCCGGCAACGCCGTGGTTGCCGGCAAACGCTACTGGCTCCATTATTTTTGTAGTTGAACCTTTTTTGCTTTTCCTGAAAGCACAGCACAGCCTTGGTAACTCATCGTCGTATCTTTAGGGCTAAGGAACCCACTCAATCCATCGCTCCATGCCTACCCCCGTTACGGCCATTTTCGACATAGGAAAAACCAACAAAAAGCTGCTGCTTTTTGATTCCTCGCTCCAGGTATTCGAAGCGCATGCCCAAAGTTTTCCTGAGTCTATAGACGATGAGGGGTTCCCTTGTGAAGACGTGGAGGCATTGGAACCCTGGATGCAGGACAGTTTGGCAGCGATTCGAGCCCGGGAGGACCTTTCCCTGCGGGCCATCAACGTGACGACCTACGGGGCGAGCCTGGCTTATGTGGATAGAGAAGGCGAACGCCTGGCCCCGGTCTACAACTACCTCAAGCCGTTGCCTCCGCCGATAAAAGCCCGCTTTTTCGAGGCCTATGGTCCCCCGGAGCAATTGGCGCTGGCTACGGCTTCGCCCATGCTGGAGATGATCAATGCCGGCTTGCAGCTGTACTGGTTTCGGGAAAGCCATCCCCGGCTGGCAAAAAACGTCTGGCAGGCCTTGCATTTTCCCCAATACCTGGCCTACCGGCTGCACGGAGAAGCGGTGAGCGAATTTACCTCCCTGGGCTGCCACACGGCGATGTGGGATTTTGAGGCCAATGACTACCATCAGTGGGTAAAAAAAACGGGGCTGGAAGCGTGGTTGCCGCCCATCGTGCCGAGCAGCCAGACCTTTCCCCATCCCCAGCAGCCCGACATGCAGGTGGGGGTGGGCCTCCACGACAGCAGTGCTTCGCTGGTGCCCTACCTGCGGTTTATGGCTGATCCCTTTATGCTGATCTCCACCGGCACCTGGAGCATTGCCCTCAATCCCTTCAATACCCAGCCGCTCACGGCGGGGCTACTCTCGCAGGACTGCCTGGACTTTATGTCCTACCAAGGCAAGCCGGTACGGGCTTCGCGGCTGTTTTTGGGCCACGAACTGGACCACCATGCTACGCGGCTGGCGGCGCATTTTGACCAGGCTCCCGAAGCCCATTACGACCTTCGCCCCAAAAAGACCCTGCTGCGCCAGCTGAGCCGACGACAGATGCCGCAGCTCAAAGACACCCTCGAACGGCAGGGCCACTTGCTGCCAGAATACGATTGGAGCCGGTTCGAGAGCTTCGAAGCGGGCTACCATCGCCTGATGCTCGACCTCGTGGCGCTGCAATTGCAGTCGCTGGCCCTGATCGAAGATCCGACAGAGCCTATCCAGCAGCTGATCGTGACCGGCGGCATGAGCCGTAGCCAGCTATTTGCGCCCCTGCTCGCCACCCAATTGCCTGGCTGGCAGGTCATGACCGGCAGCGTAAGCGAAGCCACCGCCCTGGGAGGGGCCCTGGTGATGCATCCGGAAGCCCGGCCTTCGCTTGACCTGCTAGTGGTCGCACCCCTGGGTGATAAGCCCTACTTTTCCCTAGACTGAGGCTTGCTTGTCTTTTATTCTTCTCCCTTCATTGTTCACCGCGTCTGCTGGAGGACAGACTTTCAGAAGAGCGCGGATCATGGATGGCGGTGAAACCGGTAGGTTTCCCAAATCATGGATGCCCCGGTGTACCGGAGTGGGTCGCAGAAAAATAGCCTCGGGCAAATAGTCGCTCGCCTCTCGTTCGCTCGCCTCTCGTTCGCTCGTCGCTCAGTCGCTTATCGCATCGTCTCATTTCTTTCTCTCATCTCGGAGCAGTGCTCCTTCTCTCATCTCTTTTCTCTCATCTCTTTTCTCTCATCTCGGAGCAGTGCTCCTTCTCTCATCTCTTTTCTCTCATCTCTTTTCTCTAAAAAAATGAACTACCCCCTCACCCATCCTCGTACCCGCCTGGCCGAGGCCATGAGCCTGATCTACCGCTCTGGGCTGACCACCACCTCGGGGGGCAACCTTTCGATGCGCAGTGAAAACGGCGACATCTGGATCACCCCTGGGGCAGTAGACAAAGGCAAGCTCACGCCCAAGGACATCGTGCGGGTACGCCCGGACGGTACGCAGGAGGGCCTGCACCCGGCCTCCTCGGAGCTGCCGTTTCACCAGGCGATCTACCGCGCCCGGCCGGACCTCAAGGCCGTGGTCCACGCCCATCCGCCGGCCCTGGTGGCTTTCAGCATCGTGCGCAAAGCCCCGGACACCGCCGTGATCCCGCAAGCTTCGCAGCTATGCGGGCCGGTGGGCTATGCGCCCTACGAACTGCCGGGCAGCGAGGCCCTGGGCAAAAGCATCGCCAATGAGTTTGCGACGGGCTTCAACGCGGTGATCATGGAAAACCACGGCACGGTGGTCGGCGGCAGCAGCTGGGACGAGGCCTTTCAACGCTTTGAGACACTAGAGTTTTGTGCCCGGGCCATCCTGAAGGCCCATCAGATCGGGCAGCCGCGGCGGCTCACGCCCGAGCAAGTCAACCGCTTTGAGCACCGCGACAACCTGCTGCCGGAGTTTGAGTCAGGTCCGCCCACCGATGCGGAGTGCGCCCGCCGCGAGGAGGTGGTCCAATTCATCCACCGCGCCTGCCGCCAAGGCCTGATGATCAGCTCCTATGGCACCATCTCGGTACGGGTCGACGAGCAAAGTTTCCTCATCAACCCCACCGGCTTTGACCGGCGAAGGGTAGCGTTAAGGGACCTCGTCCTGATTCGCAACGGGCAGCGCGAAGCAGGCAAATTGCCGAGCCGGGCGGTGCGCCTCCACCAGACCATTTTCCAGCAGCATCCCGAGGTACACTGCATCATTTCTACCCAATCTCCCTCTGTGACCGCTTTTTGTGTGGCCAATGAACAGATGGACACCCGCACCATTCCGGAGAGCTACATTTTGCTGGAAGAAATTCCGCTGTTGCCCTACGGCAGCCAATTTGAAGGAGGTAAGCGCGTGGCCGATGCCCTGGCTAAGCACACCCCCATTCTCCTGCTCAAAAACGACTCGGTGCTGGTGACGGGCAAGAGCGTGCTGGAGACCTTCGACCGCCTGGAAGTAGCCGAATTCAGCGCCGCTTCCCTGATCGACAGCCACGCCATCGGCCGGCTGGTGCCTATCCAGGAGCAGGAACTGCAAGATTTGAAAGATAAGTTTTTGAAGGATTAGAGAAGCGATGTGGCGACCAGCGATAAGCGATGTGGCGATGGGCGATAAGCGATAAGCGATGTGGCGATGGGCGATAAGCGATAAGCGATGTGGCGATGGGCG
>CAZIVQ010000099.1:4434-8872 GCA_964542415.1 uncultured Bacteroidia bacterium
ATAAGCGACTTGAGACCGTGGGTCGGATCCTTCTGCCCTTCTACGCCCTGCTTTTCAAAAACTTCTCCGTGCCCTCGGGCGCCCCCATCACCCGCGGATTTCCAGCTGGGGTCGGGCTTGGCGCAAGCGACGCAGGTCCAGCGGCGGATTGCCTTCGAGGTCGACGACCTGAAGGGCGGGAAGGTCGGCGAGGGCATCGACGCTGGTGAGGCGGTTGAAACGGAGGTCGAGGGCGGTCAGCTGGTCCAGGCCGCGGAGATCGGGCAGCGATTCGAGGGCGTTGTGGGAGAGGTTGAGGGTGGTAAGTTGGGGAGAATGGATGAGGCCAGAAATGGCCTTCACGGCTTGGCCGCGGGTAAGGGAAAGCTGCTTGAGCTGAGGCAGGGCAGGCATGGAGAAGTTGTCTGACATGCGGCTGAGCGAAAAGTAGGCGGTGTGCAAGCCAGGGTGGGCTTGCCAGGGCAACAGGCTGGCGGCGCTGGTGGGGGTGAGGGCCAGCACCTGCAAGTGGGGCAGAGCCGCCACGGCCGTCCAGTCGGTAACGAAGAGGCCTTTGGCAAAGAGGGTATGAAGGGCCGGGAGGTCCGCCAAGGGACGCAGGTCTTTGCCGCGGCGGTTGCCGGAGAGCACGAGGGTGTGGAGGTGGGAAAAAGGGGCGAGGCCAGCGAGGCCGCGCAGGTCGTTGTGCCCAAAATCAAGGCGTTGGAGCCGGGGAAGACCGGCCGGGTCGGGCAGCGCGGGCAGCAAGTTGTAGGAGAGATCTAGCGTCTCCAAAGACCGCAGCGGGGGCAAGGCGGCCAGCGATTCGAGCTGGTTGAAGCTGAGGTCGAGCTGCCGCAATTGGGGCAGCTCGGGGAGGCCTTCCAGGGAGATCAATTGGTGGCGGGCCAAGGCCAGGCGGCGCAAGCTGGCAAACCCCGCCAGCCCCCTGATTTGCCGGAAGGGACGCGGATCGTACTCCGCTGTCAAGGCAAAGTCCAGGTCCAACTCGTCGACCTCGACCGGGTCCATGCCCGCCAGTATTTTCTTTAGCACGTCTTCCAACCTTCTTTTTTCTTCCTTGTCTTTGGGTCAAAGCTATTTTAGGGAACGCCAGCCAACCTTTCTCCCGGTATGGGCCTTTGGCTACCAAGAAAAACGCCTCTCTTTCTGTGCTGATTCTTCGGTTCAGCTCCGGTAATAGATAATTTTTTCTCATCTTTACAATGAATTCGGGCATTTATTTTTCTACCTCTCAATTTATACTTGTATGAGCTTCGCCGACAGCAACGAAAAACGCTTTGAAATCCACGAAGTAGATGTCAATGAATCGGGACAAGACTATCCCGAAAAAGGCTTTGACAACGAAGCCCCGGTCAACCTCGGCTATGAAGACGAATATGAGTACGAGGAGACCCGTCAACGTGCGCGGCAGCAGGGCAAAGGCAAGGAAAAAAAGAAAAATAAGTACGGCTGGGCCTTCTTCCTGTGCAGCCTGTTCATTGGCTTGGGCATCACCGCCACCTTCGACGCACCCATGGGTCTCTTTGCCGGACTAGGCATCGGGTTCCTCTTCTTCGTCGACCCCATCTACGACCGCGTCATGGATGCCCTAAACCGATAACCCCGACCAAACCGTTTCGTATCCATCCTAATCGTGCCCCGGTAGTTGCCTTGCAGCTGCCGGGGTTTTGGTTTGAGATGGATAGGTGGATAGATAGATTTTGAGACGGATAGATGTTGAGATGCCTGGAGGCCAAATGGCATTCCGTCCGTCCGTCCATCCGTCCATCCGTCTATCCGTCTATCCGTCTCAACCTCTCATTCTCTCAACCTCTATGATCCAGGAATTTCTCATCTCACAACCGTTATGGCTGCTGATCACGGTGTTTCTGCTCTGTGCCGGGATCATTGCTAGCGCGGGCTATGCGCTGACCCGGGCGGCGGACCAACTGGCGGACCTGACCGGCATGGGCGAGGCGCTGACGGGCGCGATTTTGCTGGGGGGCGCTACCTCGCTTTCGGGAATCGTGACTTCAGTCACCGCCGGGGCGGCGGGCCACCCAGAGCTGAATGCTGTGGGAGGCATCGCGGCGCAGACGAGCTTTCTAGCCCTGGCCGATTTGGCCTACCCTCGGGTCAACCTGGAGCATGCCGCCGCCTCCCTGCCTAACCTCATGCAGGGGGTGCTGCTAACGCTGCTGCTGGGGCTGGCCCTGAGCGTTTCCCACGCTCCCGAAATCGTGTGGTATGGCATCCATCCCGGCTCGGTCCTGCTGCTGTGCGCCTATCTGCTGGGCATGATCATCATGCGCCGCGCCCGCGAGGCTCCCATGTGGCTGCCCACCCAGACGCCAGAAACGGTCGAGGACAAACCCGACCCCTTTTCATGATGAGCCTGGCCCTTATCCTCAACGCCTTGCTCATCTTCGGCCTGCTCTACCGCCAAAAAACCGGCCCCGGAAGCATTGGCTGGGAAGGGCTGCTGGTGCTGCTGGGATTTGCCTGAGGCTCGGTGGCGTTGTTTTTTATGTGAGGAGAAGAATATGGAGGATGGAATATAGAGTATAGACCTGCTCCTGCTGATCGCTCCGGCGCTAATCTGTGATTAGTGCCGATTAAAGCCGGAATTTGTAATTCCCTGCGGGCTCCATGAGGGAGTTTGGGAATGACACATTCCCCGTTTAGTACGCGCCAATTCGGAAATTGGCGCGGGAGTAGAACGTGGGACCGATGGCCTACTTTTTTACCGGAAAGCCCTGTCTGATCAATGTTCCCTGATCCCTGATCTGCTCACTGGATTTTTTTCCTATCTTACCTGCCCCAACAGAACGCCTTACCCAAGCTTTTTCACATGACGCTTTCGCTACGCTGGCTGCTGAGCAGCCTCTTGCTGCTGGCACCGATGGCTGCCTTTTCCCAACTCGACAGCCTCTTTTCCTCCCTCTCCTACCGCTCGCTCGGTCCCAGCCGGGGCGGACGGGTGACGGCCGTGACGGGCATTCCCGAGAAGCTCACCACCTTCTACTTTGGCAGCACCGGCGGCGGCGTTTGGCATACCGACGATGGCGGCATGAGCTGGGACAATATTTCCGATGGGTTTTTCGCCTGTGGCTCCATCGGCAGCATTGAGGTGGCGCCTTCAGATCCCAACGTCCTCTACGTGGGTACGGGCTCGGCCAGCCCGCGGGGCAACGTCTCGCCTGGCTGTGGCCTCTACCGCAGCCGCGATGCGGGTAAAACCTGGCAACTCGCCGGGCTGCCCGATGCGGGGCAAATCGGTAAGCTGCAAATTCATCCCAAAAACCCGGATCTGGTTTATGCGGCGGTTTTGGGGAATGTATTTGGGAAAAATGACACCCGCGGCGTCTACCGCTCCCGCGATGGCGGCGAGTCCTGGCAGCGGGTGCTCTTCCACAGCGACAGCGTGGGGGCCATCGACCTGGTCATGGACCCCAATAATCCGCGCATCCTCTATGCGGGCCTTTGGCGGGTGGAGCGCAAGCCGTGGACCCTGATCGACGGGGCCGCTGAAGGGGGCCTATACAAAAGCACCGATGGCGGCGACAGCTGGACCAAGCTCCCCGGCCAACCCTCGGGCGTGGGCGGACGCGTAGGCGTAGCCGTTTCTCCCGCTAATTCGCAGCGGGTCTGGATGATCCGCGAGATGAAAGACGAAACCCAAGGCGGCCTCTGGCGCTCCGATGACGGCGGCCAATCCTGGGAGCGCGTCAACCGCGAGCACAAGCTGCGGCAGCGCGCCTGGTACTATTCCCGCGTCTTTGCCGATCCCCAGGATGAACAAACCGTCTACGTGCTCAACACCCGCATGTACCGCTCCGACGATGGGGGCAAGACCTTTACCCAAATTCCTACCCCCCACGGCGACAACCATTGCCTCTGGATCAATCCCGAGCATCCCGAGGTAATGGTCCAAAGCAACGACGGCGGGGCCAACGTCAGCTTCAACCGCGGGCGGACCTGGTCCACGCAACACAACCAGCCCACGGCCGAATTTTACCGCGTCAGCCTCGACCAGCAGTTTCCCTTCCGCGTCTATGGCGCGCAGCAGGACAACAGCACCCTCTCGGTGCCTAGCCATCCCAGCGGCGGGGTGAGTCCGATGGCGCATTGGTACGCCGTGGGTGGGGGCGAAAGCGGCCACATCGCCGTCGATCCCCGCAACCCCGACCTCATCTACGCGGGCAACTACATCGGGCAGATCGACCGGATGGACCGGGCCGCAGGCCATGTGCGCAACGTGGTCGCCTACCCGCAGATGCACGACGGGCAGGCCCCGCGCGACATCCGCTACCGCTTCCAATGGAATGCCCCCATCCGCCTTTCCGTCCATAACCCAGACGTCCTCTACCATTGCTCCCAATACGTCCACCGCTCCACCGACGGCGGCCAAAGCTGGGCGGTCATCAGCCCTGATTTGACCACCAACAAAGACGCC
>CAZIVQ010000100.1:0-8865 GCA_964542415.1 uncultured Bacteroidia bacterium
GAAGAACACCACCGCCCGGATGGAGTTGAAAAAATACAACCCTATCCTCAAGCGCTACACCCTCCACAAAGAAATCAAGTAAGCTAGCATACCATGGCAAAGAAAACCGTAGCAGGATACCGTGACCGCAGTAACGCCAAAGGCTTTACCAAGGTCATTCGTGCCGTCAAAAACCCCAAGACCGGGGCTTTTACCTTCAAAGAAGAAATTCTTCCCAACGACATGGTGAATGAATATCTCAAGGACCAAAAGAATTAGTTTGTGCCAGTCTTTTCTGGCCAACCGATCTATCTGAATCCGGCTTAGCGATAAGCCGGATTTTTTCTTTTTTGGCCGCACTGTTTCCCGGCTGGCCTTCGTTGGGAAGTAGGGTAAGCGGCCTGATGACGGTACCCATACTGCCCCCGTTTCTTTATCAAACGACTTGTTGTTTATGCTTCCCTTTCGTTACCGCTCGAATTTTTTTCGCTTTTGCCTGGGGATCATCTGCGCCCTGCCCCTGTGGCTCCCGGCTCAACAGCGCCTGACCGTCACCAGCTTGGCAGACAGGGGCCCGGGTTCCTTGCGCGCCACCATTTCCCAAGCCCAGGCTGGCGACACCCTTGACTTTGCGGTGACGGGGCAGCTCCGGCTCGATACCACGCTGGTGATTAACCGCGACCTGCTGATCCTTGGCCCGGGGGCTGCCTCCCTGGCCATCGACGGCCAAGACCGCACCCGCCATTTCGAAGTGCAGATCGGGGCAAGCTTGCACCTCCAAGACCTCACGTTACAGCATGGCGCTACGCGCGATACCAGCAGCTTCGGGGGAGGTGCGATCCTCAACCAAGGCTTTCTCACCATGACTCGCTGCCTGGTCCAGGAAAATGTGGCGGTGATCGGCGGAGCTATCCAGCATTTTAGTACCAATGCCGACTCGACCTCCCTCATTCTCGAGGCATGTACCTTCCTCCGCAACCGCGCTTATACGGACCCACGCCTCGCCTCTCGGCCTCGCGGCGGGGCCATTTACGCCGACAACCGCAACGGCGGGATCCTCACCTTCCGCGCCACCAATTGTACCTTTGCCTTCAACGAAGCCCCGTACACCGGAGGAGCGATCAGTTTTACTGATATTCCCTTCGGGCAAGGAAATTATCGCTTCACTCACTGCACCATCTACGGCAACGACAGCGACAGCTTCACCGGGGGCATAGATGTCTACACCGGCCGGGCCCCTACCTTTTCTCACTGCCTCATCACCGGCAATACCGGCAATTCCCTCCTGCGCGACTTTCACGGCACGATCCGTAGCCAAGGGTACAATGTGCTGGGCGACACCCTGGGGCTGGGCTTTGACACTGGGCCACAGGCCAGCGATCGGTATGGCTACCGCTGGGAAGGGGCGGTGCTGGTCGATTTTGGCACCGGCTTGCCGGTATTGCCGCTGCCCTGCGGCCACCCGGCCGTAGATGCGGGGAACCTCGGTTCAGCCCTGGGCCAGGACCAACTCCAAAATAATCGTCTGGGCCTGCCTGATGTGGGTGCCGTGGAGCGGGACGGGGCTGCCTACCGGGAGGTCAGTAGCTTGCAAGACGCCGGGATCGGCTCGCTTCGCCTGGCCCTGGCCTTGGCCTGCCCGGGCGATACCCTCGACCTGGGCGACTTGAATGGGACCCTCGGGCTGCGAAGCTCCCTGGTCCTGAGCCAGGAAGTCCATTTGCGGGGCAATGCTTCTGCTCCGTTGGTGCTCAGCGGCGGTGATAGCCTGCGGGTGATAGAAGTGCTGCCTGGGATCCGGGCGAGCCTGAGCTGGTTTCACCTGCGAGATGGCAGACCCGAGGTGTTTGGCGGGGGAGCTATCCAAAACAAAGGCCAGCTGACCCTCCGTTACTGTGCCCTGACCGAAAATGCCGCCTCCGCCGGGGGAGCCATCGCCAACTATGGCGACGGAGACACCGCCAGCCTGCTGCTTTCCCATTGTACCCTGGGCCGCAACCACGCGCTGGACCTCGACGGCGGGGCCATCGATACCCGCAGTTTCTCTCACCCGGCGACCACGCGCTTGCAGCATTGTACCTTGAGTGAAAATTCGGCTTTCAAGCGTGGCGGGGCCCTGTTTACCGCCGCCGCCAACCTGGAGCTGCTGTGTACCCTGCTCGCCGGCAACCAGGCCGAATCTGGCCCCAATGGCTATGGGAGTTTTTTCTCTGAAGGGTATAACCTGGTGGCCGACACCAGCGGCTTCCTCGCCGCCAATGCCTATGCGAGCACCGACCTGCTCGGCCTGGACCCCCAGCTAGGGCCGCTGAATGGCTATGGCGGGCCTACCCCTACCTATGCATTGCAGGCTGGTAGCCCGGCCATCGATGCCGGGACCAGTCAGGCAGCTGGCGACCTGGACCAGCGGGGTTTTACCCGGACGGTAGGGGCTGATACCGATATCGGGGCCTACGAATACGATGTGCAGACCCGTCGAGACCTCGCAAAACCTCGCCTGGCCCGCCTCTTCCCCAATCCTTCGGACGGGCCGCTGCGGTTGGAAACTTACCTCGAGCCCGGGGCGATACTGGAGACGCAGGTGATCGACCTGCAAGGCCGGATTGTCTGGCAACGGCAATTGCCAGCCGGGGCGCAGGAACTACAACTGGATTTGCCTGCGGGGATATATTGGGTGTATCTTCGTAGCGGTCAGCAATTTCAGGTCATTTCCCTACGCCTCTTCTAAATGCTACGTAACCGCTCCGATCGATTGGCTCTGCTGGGGATCAGCTTGCTGGTCCCGCTGCTGCTTTGGCTGGGTTTTGGTCAATTTTTTCTCCATCCTAGCTATTACCGCATGGCTCCTTCAGGAGATGGGGAAAAAGCCTATTTTACCCTCAGCTGGTATTTGAAGCATGGCGAAGGCTTCAATTTTGCCGGTTTCCAGCATCCGCATGGCACCCACATTTTCTACACTGACCAGAACCCCGTGTACACGGCCGTACTGGGAGGCTGGCAGGCCTTGACGGGGCAAGACCTTTCCGACCAGGTCATTTTCCTCATCAACCTGAGTGTGCTATTGGCCTTCTGGCCTGCGGCTTGGCTGCTCTACTATATCCTTCGCCGCAATTTGCTGCCCGCCTGGTACGCCGCGGGTATGGCCCTGCTGATTACCTTTTTGTCGCCGCAGATCGATCGCTTTACCGGGCATTTTGCCCTGGCGTATGTATGCTTCGTGCCGCTGGTGTGGTATTGTTTGATCCATCTATTTGAAAAAAACCGGCTGTGGGGAACGGTCTGGTTTGGCCTGGTCTCCACCCTATTTACCTTCATTCACCCCTACCACGGGCTGATTGCCTTGATGTTTTTGCTGGCCTATATGGTGGTAGAAGCCTGGCAAGAATGGGATCAAGTGCGGCAGCGCTGGCCCGGCTACCTCGCCACCGCTGGAGTGGGTATCCTGCCGCTGGTCCTGATCAAAGGGGTTGAGTTTTTTACCCGTAGCACCCCTGACGGGGCCGTGAAAGTTCCCTACGGGTTTCTGAACTACGTAGCGGGGATGGAAACCATTTTTGTGCCGACCCATGCGCCATTTCGCACGATCTGGGACTACTTCATCCGGGTCAAGTCGATGACCAATGAAGGCTACGCCTACGTGGGGTTTGTCGGGCTGTTGGTGTTGGTTTTTGTGATAATCCGGCTGGTACAGCTGGCCCGGAGGCAGCAATGGGGGCGCATTTTTCGGCCGGTATTACCGCATACCTTGCAGGTATCGCTTTGGGCGGCTTTTCTGGTGCTGCTACCGGCCATGGCCATCCCTTTCAAATGGTATCCAGAGATGCTGGAATACCTGGGACCGATCCGGCAATTTCGCTCGCTGGGGCGAGCGGCCTGGGTGTTTTACTACGTGTGGATGGTCTTTTCGGCCTGGTACCTCTACGCCCTCATGCGCTACTTCCGGCAGCAGGCCCGGGGCAGCCGCCTGGGGCAGGTAGGGGTGATCCTGTTGAGTTTTTGTGTGCTCTCCTGGACCCTGGAGGCCTGGATATTGGTTAAAGTCAAGGCCGACAACATCCGCTCCTGGCCGCGGAACCAGCTGGTCGAGTGGGACACGGACTTTGTGGGGAGGTTGGCAGAAAACGGCTACCAACCCGAAGATTTTCAGGCGATTCTGGCCCTTCCTTACTTTCACCATGGCTCGGAAAAGCTGGTGTGGCAGACCTACCTTTCCAACAAAGTGGGCTTCGGCCTGGCGTTGGACACCGGCCTGCCGCTGGTGCAGACCATCGCCGCCCGGGCTTCGGTCGCGCATACGCTGGAAGCCCTGCAATTGACCAGCCATCCGCTCTTGCCGCGTACCTGGCCCGCCCAGCTCACCGACAAGCGTCCGTTGTTGCTGGTCTATGTTCATGGCGTAACGGATTTTATGGTGGGCGAAGAATGGTTGATTGCCCGCGCCGACTCGATTGCCCGCTGGGAATATGCTACCCTGGCCCGGCTGGACCTGACCGACCTGGCCTCGGAGGGCCCGGCCAAAAAGGCCGCTTTTTTTGCCGATTCGAGCTTGCAGGCACAGCCCGGGCCTTGGTACACCCAGCCCGCGAACAGCCCGGTCTATTGGGAAGGCTTCGGCGATGGAGCAGGTGCGCCCCTGGGCGAGCAGGCCCAGATGGGCCAAAACAACGGGGTGTTGCTCTTCGATCGGGAGCTCGATCTGCCAGCTGGCACCCGCCTGGAGGTGAGCGCCTGGGCCAAAGTAGACCGGGAAACCAATTATTTGCCCAACCTTTACGTGCAGCAATACCAAGGAGAAACCCGCGTGGGGAACGCCCGGGTGAGCTTGATCGAAGGCCGCGACGTATACCAAGAGTGGGTGCTGGGCAGTGATACGCTCGAATGGCAGGGCCCCGGCAACCGCCTTACCCTTTCGGTCGACGACCGGGCGGTCTGGTTTGATCGGGTGCTGGTACGGCCCCTGGAGAGCGAGGTCTTTTACTACCAGCCAGGTGACAGTACGGTCTGGTACAATAATTTCCCCCTCTGACCTTTATGGTAGGGGAAAGAAGGGACGTGCCTGTCTTATTTTCTCCTCCCCCTTGGCTTGCGACTTTGCGTGAAACAAAAACGGAAAGTTATTCTTTGCGCCTTACTTACCTTTGCTTCGCATGAAAAAACGATATTTATTCTTTCTGGCTGGTTGTCTGGCCTTGCTGGCTTGCCAGCTCAATCCGCTCGAAAACCGCAGTTGGGACGTAGATGTGCTGGCCCCGTTGGCGTATTCGGAAGTGGACCTCAAAGACCTTGTCAATGACAGCAGCTTGCTGACCACTGGCGACGATGGCCTGCTCACCCTGGTCTATCGCGATACCCTGGCCAGCCAACGCTTGGGGGAGTACGTGGCTTTTTCCGATACGCCCACCCTACGGGTTTTTCGCCTCGATACCCTGGAACTAAGCACCGATACGGTGAAGCAAAAATTTACCTTGGCTGAGCTGGCCCAGCAGCTAGCCGACGATGGCAACATCCTCGGTACCCTCATTCTGCTCAACGATGGCAACATTTTCCCGGTGGTGCCCGCTACCCCCGGCCTTTCTTCCGGGCAGATCAACATCGACGGCAGTGATTTCTTCGAATATGCCGACCTCAAGTCCGGGCAGTTGGTGCTGGGCATCACCAATGAGTTTCCAGTAGACCTCGATAGCGTAATCATCGAGATAAAAAATGCCAACCTGCCCGGCCTGCCCCTGGTGCGGGATACCTTTCCCGTCATTCCCACCCGTACGTCGGTCACAAAGACCTACGACCTTAGTGGCCGGGAGGTAGAAAGCGCCTTGCAAGGCGAGCTGGTCCGCATGGATTTGCAGCAAGCCGATTCGGTGCTGATCAACCTGGAGGACTATATAGAGGTGTCGATTGTGGCAGAAAAAATGCAGGCGCGCTCGGCCACGGCTATTTTTCCCCCGCAGGTGCTGCTAGACGAAAGCCGGGTAAATATCTACGACCTGACCACTGACTATGGCGAAGATATCGAACTGACCCGTATGCTGGTGCGTTCTGGGAAAATCCGGGCCGAGACCGAAAGCACGGTCGAGGACAGCGTCCAGCTCAGCTACCGGCTCACTTCGGCGAACAACCCCCTGGGCCAGGTGCCTGGGGTAGCATTTAAGCTGTTGCCTGCCCCCCCGGGCGGGAGCAGCGTGCAGGTGGTGGAGGATGACCTCGGGGGCTTCCTCATCGACCTGAGTGCGGGCGACTCCGCTTTCAACCTGCTGGAAGACCAGGTGCTGGTCGAGCTGCTCGAATCGGGCAACCTGGTGAGCCTAGACCAGAATGACAGCGTGAAAATCTTGTTTTCGCTGCAAGAAATCATTCCTACTTACGTGGAGGGCTACCTGGGCCAGGCGGTCTATGAATTGAGCGACACCGAGCCCTTGGATGTCTTTTCTCAGCTGGATGCCGAGCTGCTCCGGGTGAGTACCCCGCGGGCTTTTGTGACCTTCGCCAACTCGGTAGGGGCAGAAGCAGACCTGACCATACGAGACCTTTCTGCCATCAACCAAAGCAGCGGCGAATCCCGGCGCTTGGCGACGGAGGCATTTTTGGCGGGCCCCTTGCGGCTGCAGGCTCCCTTGTTGCCCGATACCCAGGGCGTGGCCACCCGCCGCATCGAGATTTTGCCCGAAAATAGCAACTTTGCCGATTTTCTCAACCTCCAGCCAGACCAGGTGCGCTATGACCTGCTGCTCCGCTTCAACCCCGACGGGCGACCTCCCTTTCCCAATTTTGCTACCGACAATTCCCAGCTGGCGGCCTACCTCGACATTGAGGTGCCGCTGCGGGGACAAGCCCGCGGCGTAGAGCTGCGCGACACGGTAGAGGTGGATTTTGGGGAGACGGACCTAGGACGGGTGGGAGAAGGCACCTTTACGTTGTTGTTGGAGAATGACTACCCGCTGGGGGGCACCGTCACCGCATTTTTGGTCGACGAGGGCGGCAACCAGCTGCTGTCTCTGGCCGATAGCCAGCCTCTGATAGCCGGGCAGCTCCGGGCCGACGGGAGCGTGGGGCAGCCGGGGATCACGGCCTTTGACGTGACGCTCAGCCGGGAGGTGCTCGACCGAGCCTTGAGCGAGGGCCAGCGGCTGATACTGCGCTACCGTTTGTCCACCGAGCCCGCCGGTGAAGAAGTCCGCCTGTACGGCAACCACCGCATCCGGGCCAAGTTGACCGGGGAGTTTGCTTACCGGGTGGAGCCCTAAGCGTACCACAAGTTCCACCAAATCCCTTCAGGCTTTGGTCGGCCGGGCCTGGAGCCGCGGGGCGCAGACAGGCTGGCTTCCTTCACTTCAATTCCCATTAGTTTGATGCAGCATTGCGTTCGTTTGCTTTTCTTGGGGCTGTTTAGCCTCGGTATGGCCCTCCAGGCCCAGGTCAGCCTCAGCCTACCCATGCTGCCGACGCAGCCGGTGGGGGCCTTGTGGCAGCCCGCTTACTTGGCCGAAGCCCAGGGAGCCGCTCGTTTTGGCACCGCCGGGGCGTTTGGCCTGGCCAACAATGCCCTGACTTATGCGCAGCTCTACTTGCAGGAGGCTTTCCTGGACGAAGCCACCAAAGACGCCCTGATCTCGGCCCTGGGCGACGACAATCGCTTGCAGGCGGGTTTTCTGGCCGCAGCGGCCGGGGACTGGCAGCAGGGAGACTGGCGCATCGGCCTGAGTTATCGCTACGGACAAAGTTTTTTTTATCGCTTGAATAATCCGCAGAGCCTTTCCCTGATCTTAAAAGGCAACGCGCAGTTTGCCGGACAGACGGTCTCCGACCAGGACCTGGGCCTGCGCAGCTACCGCCGCTCTGAGGTGGGGCTGGCCGTGGCCCGCCGCTGGGGGGCGTGGCAGCTAGGCCTGCGGCTCAGGGGGATCTTGGGCCATCAGTTTGAGCAAGTCGAGGGCTTGCGTTACAGCCTGTTTACTGCCCAGGACGGGGCCTACCTGGACCTCAGCGGCAGCTACCAGCGGGAAGTGGCTCCTTCGGGAACGCCGGGCTGGGGCCTGGGATTGGACCTGGGGGCCATTTACCAGGTAAATGAGCAACTGCGCTTCCAGCTGGCGGCGCAGGACCTGCTAGGCTTCCAGCGCTGGAACGGCTATACCTATGAGGTAACCTTTGATGAGCGCTACGAAGGCGTAGCCGTGCAGGACCTTTTCTCTGCCGATTTCGATGATGGCGAGTTGACCGCCGGGTTGGATAGCCTGCTGCTGGCGGTGATGCCTGACTCGGTCGCCGGGGCTTTTACCCATGCGCTGCCCGCGACTTTGAGTGTGGGGGGCGATTACGCTTTTGGCACCCGGCAGGTTTGGTTGCTGGTACAATGGGGCCTTTCACCCTATGCCCCGACCGGACAAACTCCGCTGGTCGCCGCCGGGATCCGCAATGAGTTGGCCACCAAATGGGCCACTTTTCAGGTCGGCTTACACGGCTACGCCGGTGGCCCGGATCGCTACGGCTTGGGCACGATGGCCCGGGCAGCGGTACCCATCGGTAAGCATCAGCTTTCCCTTTTTTACAGCTTCGACAACCTGCTGGGGCCCTGGCTAACCGAAATCGGGCGGGGGTATGCCATGCAAGGGGGGCTGGCTTGGGTGTGGGGGGAAGGGAAAGAGGGGAATAGGGGATTTGGGGAGTAAGGGCATAGGGAAATAGGTCGGAGGGCAGAGAAAAGCCCTCAACTCCCATTGCTTGGGTAGCTGAGGGCAAATATTTGTGCGCTTGCCTGCCTACACAGGGATGGTACAAAACATAAAGCCCGCAGGGCAGCCTAAAGTCGCCATGCAGGAAAATACCTCGGGAGTGCAACGGGGTTATTCCTTCTTTTGAAGCTTAACGCCAATTGCCATCGGGCCTTTG
>CAZIVQ010000101.1:0-8861 GCA_964542415.1 uncultured Bacteroidia bacterium
CTCGAAGTGATCCCAATTTATGCATATACCTGCAGTACCTCCCTCCGCAGCGCCCATAAACGCAAAGACCCGCTCGGGAATCGCGCCAAAATAGTGGTCTTCCAGCTGATGGCCCCGGGCGGAGGGGGCCCCAAAAAGGGTCCGGCCCGTGAGCAGCAGGTCGGGCCGCAGGTCGAAGTAGGCCCGGTCGATCAGGAAATATTCTTGCTCGGCCCCGAGGGTCGGAAGCACCCGTTTGATCTCTGGATCAAACAACTTGCCCACTGCCGTAGCCGCCCGCTCTAGCAAGGCCACCGACCGCAGCAGCGGGGTTTTGTAGTCCAGGGCATGGCCAGTATAGGAGACAAAAATGGTAGGGATACACAGGGTTTTGCCATAGGTGGTCTCGAAAATGAACACCGGCGAGGAGCAATCCCAGGCGGTATAGCCGCGGGCTTCGAAGGTGGTACGCAGGCCGCCGCTGGGGAAGGCCGAAGCATCGGGGGTTTGCTGCACCAGTTCTTCGCCTGAAAATTTGTCGATGGGCTCGCCGTCGGTGATCTCTAAAAACGAGTCATGCTTTTCGGCGGTTCGACCGGTCAGGGGCTGGAACCAATGGGTGTAATGCGTCACCCCCTTGTCCATGGCCCAAGACTTGATGGCATTGGCGACCGGGCTGGCCACTTCTCGCTCGAGGGTTTCTCCCCGCTCCATGGAGTTTTTCAGGGCCAGGTAGGCTTCCTTGGAAAGGTAATGCTTCATTACCTTTTTGCTGAACACATGCTCGCCAAACAGCTCGCTCGGTCGCCGGGACTGGTCGATCGGGGCCTGGCGGGGGCGCGTCTGGATTTGTTTTAGGGCTTCGAATCTGGGCGTCATGGCAGGTAATTTCGGATGCGGCAGGCGGGAAGTTTTTGCCCTCAAGGCGCATCAGGAAAATTAGGGAAAATGCGGCATTTTACCAGAAAAGGCCACCAGCATTTTTCAAGGATCAGGGGCAGGGTGATTACGTTTGCCGCTACCACTTGTTCTCTCATAAAAATCCCCGCCAGCCACAAGGCTAACGGGGAGGGAGGGCGGACAATTGGCCCTGTGTGGGGCAAACGACATAGAAAGCTCAGGAACGCGAAGGAAATAACTGTCCGATTTTGCGCAGAGATCTTGCTCGCAGACAAGGAAGAGAAACCGAGTTTGGCGGGCCAAATCGCGAAAGCGTGGGATTAAGGGCCCCACGCTTGAGCCCTGACGCAGTATGCGGGTAAGAGATCAAGTCAAAAGCGAAAGTTATTTTTTAAGCGTTCCTTAGTCCCGGCGCAGCAAGCGCCAGGCGATTTCCGGGCCCATTTTCTTTTCTAAAGCCAGCTTGACCAGCAAGGCAGCCATGGGTTCGAGGTAGCGGGCGCTGCTGAGCGGACCGCAATCCACCGGAACGAAACCGGTCGCTTCGATCAGGCGGGCCACATGGCCTTTGGCTTCCTCGTCGTCGCCGCAGTAGCACATGCTTCCGTCTACCGGGCCAAAGTAAGGCCCTTCGCCCATCATTTTGGCGGTAGCGGTGTTGAACGCCTTGACTACGCGCACTTCAGGCAGCATGTGGGCGATTTGCTCGGCGGCGGAAGTGTCGAAGCCCATGGCGAGTTCGACGCCATTTTCATCGAAAATGAGCGGATTGGTGGCATCGACGATGATCTTGCCCCGGTAATTGTCCGAATGCCGCAGGCAGGACTCTACGGCTTTGTAGGGAACCGCGAGGATCACGATCTCGCCAAAGTGGATGGCATTGGCAATGCTGCCGCCCACAGCAAAGTGTTCCATTTCGTTTGCCAAGGCATTGGCCTTGGCGATTTCACGGGAGCCGATCATTACGCGAAAGCCCTTTTTGGTCAGGGCCTTGGTCAAGGCGGCGCCTACGTTGCCCGTACCGATGATTCCTATTTTCATGTGTGGGATGTAGAGTTGGTCAAACTACCTGGAGTAAGATACCGATTTATGCCGGATTCCAAGGATTTCTGGTGAGATCAGGTTTTCTGGGGGTGAGCGATTCCTACCCGCTTGTGCAGGTAGTGGTTTTCGGCTACTTCTTTGGTGATGAAATCCGCTACATCCTGGACGGAAACCTCATTGAGGGCTCCTTTGGGATAATAGTCTTCTCGGATCACATAGGTACCGGTGCGCCTGCCGTGGTGCATGAAAGCCGGAGATACGATGGTCCAGTCAAGGCGGCTTTCCTTCAACTGCTCGTACACGCGCAGGTGGTCGAGGGAGATGTTTTGAAGGTTGGGGGGGAAACTCAGCGAATCCATGATCAGGTGGTCTTCCGTTTCTTGGAGAATGCCCGCACCGGTGAGGGTAATCAGGCGCTTGACGCCTACTTTATGCATGGAAGCAATGATGTTGGCCATGCCGGTGGATAGCAAGGTGATGGGCCCATAAAACCGGCGTACGCCGATCACAGAAAGCACTGCCTGGTGGCCGGGCAAAGCGGCTTCGATCAGGGCAGGGTAGAGAACATCGCCCCGGAAGGTGGTGAGCTGAGGGTGCTCCAGGCCCAACTCTTCGATGTTTCTGGCAAATGCGGTGACATCGTGGCCTTTTTGTAGAGCATATTCGACCAGATAGCGGCCCACCCGCCCGCTGGCTCCGATGACCAGTATCTTCATGAAATTTGCGTCAAACGGTAAAATATCCGCATCAAAACAATTAGCTTGACTTGCAAGTAAGCAAAAAGCGGCTTTAAAAGCCATTCATCTCCTCAGACAAATGCCCGATTTTCCTTGGCGCTCCCTGCTCCGCTCCCTCCATTGGGGCCCTGCCCGCTCCCGCTGGTACCAAACGGCGGGCCTTAAGCTGCGGGTCTTCCCCGGGCTGTGGCATCCTGGGCACTCGCTGGCCGCCCGGCTGCTGAGTGCATGGACTGCCCAGCAAGCCTGGGCGGGAAGAGTGGTCCTGGACCTTTGCTGCGGGCCGGGCCTATTGGCCTTGCAGGTAGCCCAGCAGGGCGGCAGGGCCTTGGCCATCGACCGCGAAGAAGCCGCCTTGCTCAACCTCCGGGAAAACGCCCGTCGCCTCCAATTGCCAGTGGAGGCCCACCTCAGCGATCTGCTGCACGCACTGCCGCCGCAGCCCCTCGACGTGGTCCTTTGCGTGCCTCCCTGGCAGCCCTGTTATCCGCAACAAGCCGCTGATTTTGACCATTGTTGTGGAGAGCAATACGAATGGTACCAGGTGCTCTTTGCCCAGATGGCTGACTTTGCCCACCCGCAAACCCGGGTGGTGCTGGCCTTGCCTTCTTCTGCCGAGGTGTCGGCCATTTGTGCAGCGGCCCAAACCCAAGGCTGGTCCTCGCAGTTGGTAGCAGAGAATTACAAGGCTGCGATCTTCGCCTTTACCCCCGATGGGTTGTCGAGCCCTTTGGCATAATCGCAGATTTTGGGGTATCTTAATCGGCAGGGGAGCATATGATACGGCAAGCCGGATTTTCTGCCGACCCTTCCTTGATATTCACCCTCTTGAATCCAGTCCTTCCTCACACTATGGCGCATCTACAAGGGCGAATCTTGGTTATTGACGACGACGAAGGCATCCTGACTACGGTCAGAATTTTACTGCGCAAAGCCTTCGCCGAAATCGTGACTGAGCACACCCCCCAAAAGATCACCCAACTGCTTCATCAGCAGCATTTCCATGTTATCATCCTCGACATGAATTTTTCTGCCGGAGCTACTTCTGGAAAGGAAGGGTTTTACTGGCTGCGGCAGATTCGTGAACTGGCTCTCGAGTCAAAGGTCATCATGATGACCGCCTACGGGGACATCGACCTGGCCATCAAGGCCATGAAGGACGGGGCCACGGACTTTGTAATCAAGCCCTGGGAAAATGAGAAGTTGATCCAGACCGTGACCGACGCGTTTCGCCAGAGCCAAATGGTTCAGCTGCCTGACATCAGCAGCGCGCCCACTCCCGCCCAGGAGGTCACCCGCATTTTCATGTTCCTCGACATCAAATCCTCGACCGGCATTGCCGAGCAGCTCGGCCACGTACGATACTTCGAATTGCTCAACGATTTCTTCGCCGACATCACCGAGCCCATCGTGGCCCACGAAGGGAAAATCTACCAATATGTGGGCGATGAGGTGGTGGTTTCCTGGCCGGTAGAGACCGGTGTAAGCGAGGCCAATTGTTTGCAGTGCTTTTTTGCCATCTGCGACAAAGTCTCCATGCTGGCTAGCGGCTATCAGGAAAAATATGGGATGGCCCCCACCTTTAAAGCGGGCATGCACTACGGCCCAGTCACCTGTGGCGCTATCGGGACGGTGAAAAAAGAAATTGTGTTCTCTGGAGACGTCCTCAACACCACCTCGCGGCTCGAGGGCCTCTGCAACCGCTACCAGGTAGACCTGCTGGTTTCCAAGGCGCTACTAGACCTGTTGCCTGCCGGTAAGGACTATGCCTCCCGAGAGTTGGGGGACATTCAGCTGCGGGGTCGCAAGCAGCACATCAGCCTGATGCACGTACAGCGGGCCATGCAGACATGAACGGCTAAGAAACCACCGAAGAATAAGGAACTATTCCTTTGCGCCTTCGCGCCTTTGCGTGACCAAAAAGGAAAGCTATTCTTCGCGCCTTCGCGCCTTCGCGCCTTTGCGTGACCAAAAAGGAAAGCTATTCCTTTGCGCCTTCGCGCCTTTGCGTGACCAAAAAGGAAAGCTATTCTTTGCGTCTTCCTACCTAGCCACCACCAACTCCTGGACCCATTTTCCCACCTCTTCAGCCGAAAGGCGGTCGGGTTGCTGGCTGTCGGCTTTGATCCGTTCGATGACCTCGTGGTTGTGCAAGCCGGTTTGGTAGGCCTCAGCATAAGGCACCCGGCTAAAAGAGACCAGCTCATAGCGGGTCCGATATCCCGGCACCAGTTTCCCCAATTGCCCTTCGATTTGCTTGGCCAGGAGAAATTCCTCGTCGGCCACTTTGTCCCGCATTTCGACGAAATTTTCCAGGGCCATATCGGCAATGGCTTCGGCCTGCGGCTTGCGCGCCCGCTGAAAGCGATCGAACAGTACGCCCCAATCTATCTTCCCGCCTTCGTAGCCATCCAGCAATTCTGCAAACACCGTGCAGTCCTCGAAGGCGGCATTCATGCCTTGGCCAAAAAAAGGCACGATGGCATGAGCGGCATCTCCCAGCAAAGCGACCTTGTCTTCCATCACCCAGGGAAAGCAGCGGATGGTGACCAGGCTGCTGGTGGGATTGGTAAAAAACTCTGACTCGAAATCTGGCATGAGGGGTACCGTATCAGGAAACTCTTCTTCAAAAAACCGTCGCAAAGCAGGCCCATCGTCGAGCTTGGCAAAGCTGTTGGGGCCTTCGAAAGGGAAAAAGAGGGTGCAGGTAAAGGACTTGTCCGGATTGGGCAAGGCAATCATCATGTAGCTACCCCGGGGCCAGATGTGCAGGGCGTGAGGCTCCATCTGGAACTCTCCGTCTTCTCCAGGGGGAATGGTGAGTTCTTTGTAGCCATGGGCGAGGTGCTCCTGGACCAGGTTGAAGCGCGAGGTTTTTTGCAGGGTGTAGCGTACGGCCGAATAGGCCCCGTCGCAAGCCAGGCTATGTTTGCCGGGCGCGATCCGCAAGTGGTCGCGCTTGAGGTCGCGCACCTGGATTTCTCCCTGAGATAAATTGATCTCTTCGCATTGATGTTCAAAGTGAAAATGGATGTGGTCATGGGCGTCAGCCAGGTCGAGCAGGAGCTGATTCAAGCCGCTGCGCGAAACAGAGTAGATAGCTTCCTTGCCATCTTGGCTGTAGGGTTGAAAATCCAATTGCCCTTCCCGGTCGTGAATCATGCGTCCCCGCATGGGGATTGCGAACCGCATGACCTCATCCAGAACGCCAGCCTTCTGCAAAGCATAAATTCCCCGGGCAGAAAGAGCGAGGTTGATCGAACGACCCCCTTCCGCTTTGGCCTCCCTGGGGTCGCTGCGGCGTTCGAAAATATGGACCGGATAGCCCCGACGAGCGAGGAAAACGGAAAGCAATGAGCCCGCCAAGCCAGCGCCGATGAGGTTCAGGGTAGGATGTGTCATATTTTTAAGGTTTGCATAGCACCAGGGCTAACCTGGGCAAACTAAACGAAAATCTGAGAATAAATACTTTCTGCAAGACTAGGCCACAGGGAAAATTGTTTGATTATCCGGGCATTTCCAAAGCTTTGGTCTCTTGGTGTTTGGTTTTAAATCCAGCCTTTGTGTACCTTCAAGTAGATGGAATACCTCATACTTAATTTCTATGACTTCAATACGATTGGCGGTTGCAGATGATCACTACGTTTTCCGGCAAGGCATTGCGGCGATCGTGGGGGAGATGCCTGGCATCGAACTGATCGCTGAAGCTGCGAATGGACAGGAGCTGATCGAAGTGGTTCGGGAAAAGAACCCGGATGTGGTCCTGCTTGATTTGCGTATGCCTACCCTTTCTGGCGTGGACGCGGCGGGGCTGCTCAGAAAAGAATTTCCCGAACTCAAGATCCTCGTTATTTCTGCCTACGAAGAAGATGAGTTTGTGGCGTTTTTGATGAAAAATGGTGCCAATGGTTACCTGTCCAAAACAGAAAGCCCGGCAGTCATTGAGAATGCCATTCGCACGGTGATGAAAGAAGGACTCTACCTCGACCCCCGCACCTCACAGATCGTGGTCCGGCAACTCTCCAACAAGTCCCGCGCCAAGCCCCATTTTCCCGATGAGCTGAGCCTCACTAAACGAGAATACCAGGTGCTGCAACGGGTATGCGAGAGCATGACCAACCAGGAAATCGCCGACGAGCTCTGCATCTCGGTGCGCACAGTAGAGGGGTACCGCAACGACCTGCTCCGCAAAACCAACACCCGAAACACCGCAGGTTTGGTAGCTTATGCCTTTCGTCACAAGCTGATCGGTTAATAATCCGCCTCTACCAACTCCAGCTTAGCTTGACCCCCGCGAACCCGTTTCGCGGCGGGGCAGGGGAGTGGTAGCGAGGGGCGGCGTTGCCAAAAATCCCCGCCTTGACCCAAAACAAGCCGGCGGATTTTGCGTTTAGCAGGTTGTCGATCCCCGCCCAGAGGTCTACGGTCAGCTTTTCCCAAAAGGCCCGTTGCCAGCCCGCTTTGGCACGGACTACGGCATAGGCATCTGAGTAAACCGAATTGTCGTCTCGCACCGGCATTCCGGCCACATATTCGCCGTTGAGGTTGCCGTAAAAGCCCCATTGATGCTGGACATCTACCCCCGCCGTCAGGTGGTGGGGCGGCACCCCGGTCAGCGCATTGCCTGTATAATCATTGCCCTCATCTTCGAACTCGGCAAAGCGGTAACGGGCCAGGGTGTAGCTCAGCCAGGGGCGCAGCTGCCAGCCGCTGCCCCCAAGGGCAAAGTCGCCGTTGAGGGCCAACTCCAGCCCATCGTGGAGGGTTTGGCCGGCATTGACGCCCACGAAGGCATCGGCCCCGGTGCGCCGGGCCACCAGCAGGTTGCGCACGTCCATGCGGTAGGCGGCCAGCTCCACAAAAAGCCGCTGCCGCCAAAGCCGGGCCCGTAGCCCCAGCTCGTAGTTCCAGCCGGTTTCTGGCTGGATCTCGGGGTTGAGCTGCCCCTCAGGCGTGAGGGTCTCCTCCAGGGTCGGCGGCGCAAAGCCGTGGCTGGCCTGAGCGTGTACGGTCAGCCGCGTATCCGGCTGCCAGCGTAGCGCCAGCCGGGGCGACACCACCGGCTCAAAGCGGTAGAGGTCCGAGCGGTTCAGGCTGTCCTGGCCAAAATAGTCGGTGTAGTCATAGCGGGTATCGTTGACATTCAGCCCGGTGGTGAGGGTCCAGGCGGGTTGCCACTGCCATTCGGCCTGGGCGAAAAGGTTGTAGTAGCTGCGCAATTCAGCATTGTCGCTCAACCCTGGGCCCCGGTCGCCCAGCCCCCCGATGTTTTCGTAGGTCTGCCAGGCATAAGTCTCCCGGAAATATTCGCCTCCCCCGATCAGCTCAAGCCGACCAGTCCCTGCAAGCTGTATGGCATGCCGGAACACATTGCGGGCTCCGATGGTCTGGGCCGCTTCCCGCAGGATGTTGAACGGCCGGGGCTCGTAGTTGCGGCGCAGATTGGTAAACAAGCTCAGCGTGTTGCTGGTCCGTAGGCCCAATTGTCGCCGGTAACTGAGGCCCAACACTGCTTTTTTGCTGTCCTCAAAGCCCCGGGTGCGGGCCCAGGTAAAAGCCGCCGCCTGCGGGTTTTCGGCATAGGTAGCGCTGTCGATCGAACTGGGGATAAAGGCGTAGAGGGCAGAAAAGTTAGCCAGTACGGTCAGGCTGTGCTGCTCGCCAGCGTAGAAGGTGCCCAGGGCGGTGAAGCTCTGCCGGTCATATTCATTGTTCTCCCGCCAGCCCTCGCGCTGGGTGCGGTTGTAGTTGAGCCGTAGGGAAGCGCCTTCGGTTTGCTGGCGAAATTCGACCACGCCTCGCTGCAAGCCAAAGGAGCCGGTGGTCCCTTCCACCCGCAACTGGCTTTGGTTATAAGTCGGCCGCTCAGTCAACATGAGCAGGGTGCCGCCCAGCCCGGCTCCATAGAGGCTGGCTGCGGGCCCGCGGATGACCTCCAGCCGCCCCAGCAGGCTCATGTCGATGTCCTCGAGCACGGTTTCTCCCACCCCGCTGGTAAGCGGAATATCGTTGAGGTAGGCGCGGAGTTTGGCGGTGCCAAAAAGGGAGCGCGCCCCAATGCCCCTCAAGGTAATGCGGCTGGTGTTCAAGGTGCCTTGGTGCATAAAGAGGCCCGGCACCCGGTTAAGGGCCGGAGCCAGGCTGATCTGGTTGTCGCGCTGCAAGGCCTGTGGTCCCAAGACGCTGACCGAGCCGCTTTGG
>CAZIVQ010000102.1:0-8803 GCA_964542415.1 uncultured Bacteroidia bacterium
GAAAACAGCGAGACTTTACTGAACTTCGAAACGCCGGTGATAAGGAAGAACCGCAGGTAGGCGTCGGCCTCTTTGAGCACCGAGAAGAAGGTCTTGAGGGTTTCGCGGTTGGCCTGGGCCTGCTCGTAGTCTTTGAGGTAGTCGGTAAGGGGTTTATCGTATTCATCGATGAGCAGGACCACCTTTTGGGGGCCGGAACCAAGGGCTTGGATGAGTTCCTCAAAGCGCTGTCCCAGCCCCTCTCGCTGAAGCGAAAGGCCGTGCTGTTCGGCTTGGATGTTGAGTTCTTGATGCAAGGCGGGCCCCAAGCCCAGGTCTCTGTAGCTGAGGGAGCTGAAGGAAAAATGCAGCACCGGATGCTCGGCCCAGTCAGCCTCGGCTTCCTGGTCCACCCACAGGCCTTCGAAGAGGTCCCTTCGTCCCAGAAAAAAATACTTGAGCGTGCTCAGCAGTAACGACTTGCCGAAGCGCCGCGGGCGGGAGAGGAAAAAATACTTCCCACTCCGGGTCAGCTCGTATACCTGCTTGGTCTTATCGACGTAAAGGTAACCGCCAGTGCGCACCTCCGAGAAATCCTGTAAGCCGATGGGATAGCGTTTCATAGCGTGAAGATACGAAAGAATGAGGATTTGAGTCGTAGCGAGCTGCGGTTGAAAGCAGCCGTTTCAGACGATGGCTTTCCTTTTTGTTTTGTTATCGCCGCCATGAAATTTTGCCCGCCTCCAAACAACCCTTACCTTTAAAAGATTAGTCAGGCAGCAGGTAAGTTCTACTCCGCTGATACGCTTTCCTAAACGCAAACCCGCCAACCTATTCCCATGGACCAATCTTTTCTCACCCTTCTCCAGCAAGAACTGGCCGGCATCGAAGCGGCTGGGCTGTATAAAAAAGAGCGCCTTATCACCTCGCCGCAGCAAGCCGAAATCTCCGTGGCTTCGGGCGAGAAGGTGCTGAACTTCTGCGCCAACAACTACCTGGGCCTGGCCGATCACCCCCGGGTGACGCAGGCCGCCAAAGACGCCATCGACACCCACGGCTTTGGCATGGCCTCGGTGCGCTTCATTTGTGGCACCCAAGATCTGCACAAAGACCTGGAGCGCAAGCTCTCCGATTTTCTCCACACCGACGACACCATCCTCTACGCCGCCTGCTTCGACGCCAACGGCGGGGTGTTCGAACCGCTGCTTGGTCCCGAAGATGCCATCATCTCTGACACCCTGAACCATGCCAGCATCATCGACGGGGTGCGGCTGTGCAAGGCCCAGCGATATCGCTACCAGCACAACGACATGGCCGACCTTGAGCGCTGCTTGCAGGAAAGCCAGGATGCCCGCACCCGCATCATCGTTACCGATGGGGTGTTTTCCATGGATGGCACCATCGCCCAGCTCGACCAGATCTGCGACCTCGCCGACCAGTACCAGGCCCTGACCATGGTGGACGAATGCCATGCTACCGGCTTCATGGGCCAGACCGGCCGCGGCACCATCGAGCATTGCGGGGTCTTGGGCCGGGTCGACATCATCACCGGCACCCTCGGTAAGGCCCTCGGCGGCGCTTCCGGCGGTTTCACTGCTGCCCGGCAGCCCATTGTCGACCTGCTGCGGCAGCGCTCGCGGCCCTACCTCTTCTCCAATACCCTCGCGCCCTCCATCGCCGGGGCCAGCCTCGCCGTGCTCGACATGCTGGAAGAGACCACCGAGCTGCGCGACAAACTGGAGGAAAACACCGCCTACTTCCGGAAGCAGATGACTGCCGCCGGCTTCGACCTCAAGCCCGGCAGCCATCCCATCGTGCCCATCATGCTTTACGATGCGCCCTTGGCCCAGACCTTCGCCGACAAGTTGTTGGAAAAAGGCATCTACGTCATCGGTTTCTTCTACCCCGTGGTACCCAAAGGCCAAGCCCGCATCCGGGTGCAGCTCTCCGCTGCCCATGACCGCGCCCACCTCGACCGCGCCATCGCCGCCTTCACCGAGATCGGGAAGGAGCTGGGGGTGATTAAGGAGAAGGTGTAGGAGGGGAAATAGGGCAATGCCATTAAGCCAAAAAGAAAACACTTCAGTGGCTGTTAATCCCTCAGACCGATCCTGCGGATCGCCCACCTCCCTTTTGAAGGGAGCTTCACTATGGACGGCCTGAGGTCGTTTTACCACCAGCCACCCTTCAAAAGGGGGGAAGTGACGCCCCAAAAGGTGGCGCGGGGGGATTCCAGTAGCCGGGCAATTGCTATATTAGTTCCTAGATGAAATATTTCGAATGCTGCCTTAATGACATTGGGGAATAGGGGGAATTGGGTATAGGTAGGCTGTGCAGAATGCCAGGTTTTGTAGAAAAAAACTGTGTCACCTTTTTGGATCGCTTTTTACCCGCCCTGCACCTGCACCTGGAGCTGAACCCCCGCGGGGTTCAAGCTTAGTAGCATAGGCCCTAAATTCTATCCTATTTAACCTTGCTCTTTTTCTGCGGTTATCCCGGGTTGCCGGGGCATATTTGAACTGCGTCAAAAAGGCCGAACATCCCGAGGATCGGGATGTTCGGCCTTTTTTCTTTGTCCCGCTACAACATACCCCGGTTTTACCAGGGACAGGTCCCGGTTTTACCGAGGACAGGTTTGCGTTTAAAGTAAGTAGTTACTTTGCGCCGCAAGCAGTAGTTATAGAACATTTCCCACCGCAATCGTCCGAGAGCCCCAAGAATTAACTCATTAGAACAAATCAAAAGGAAGATACAGAGAATTGGGAAATTGGATGGGAGCATGTGGGATTTTCTGGGGCTTCCTGTTCCTCCACCTACGGGATAGCCCCGGCCAAACATTTCGTCCATTTTCCCGCTTTTTATATTGCGAAACCACTGGTTGTCCCTCTGGTACTTGGCTCATGAGCGGCGAGAAACTGTCCTCCTGTCCCCATCTCTCACGTAGGTCTGTACTCTGTGTGAACCAGCTCTACCCCGCAGAGGAAACAGCCTCTGCAAAATTACTATTGGTGATGGGGGTTAGGGTAGAACTAAGCTACGGCTGTCTCTACTCTTCTGGAACAGGCTAAAAAAAGACTGATCCTATCTACACCCCAGGCCAGTTTTCTGCTTGAAATTGTGTTCCTTTATCTGGATATATTGTAGAAACTTTCCCCCATGAAACTCGCGAACGTATCGGTTTGGCTATTAGGGCTGAGCTTATGCTTTATGGCCGCTTGTGGTACCCAGGTACCTGATCAAATTCTGGTAATATTGCCCGCTTCTGAACCTGATAGCCAGGAAGCCCGGCTTACCTCCCTCACTCAAGCGGCTGAAGCGGCCGGTATCGGGCTCGACACCCTGCACGGGGCAGGCGGCCTCACCGAAGCCCGCCTGCAACAGTACGCCGCCCTGGCCCTGCTCGGCCTCGACGGCAACGGCATCGACTATCCGCAGCACAGCACCATCGAGCGCTTTGTGCAAGCCGGGGGCGGTCTCCTGGGCATCGATGCTGGGGCGATAGCGCCCTACCGCTGGTCCTGGTTTGAGCAGGTTATGGCCTTGCAGCCCGAGCCGCCCCTCGCAGCGGGGCAGTCCCGCGAAGCCACCATCACGGCCGTGCGCCACCGGGGCGAACTCCCCGCTGCCTTTCAGCGCGATTATGACGGCGGCCGCGTAGCTTTTCTCCAGACCCGAGCCAGCGGCTGGGAAAAAGGCCTTGCCCAAGCCCTGCCTTTTGTGCTCGGCGAGCGCCGCCTCGACTACCGGCAGGCGACCGCCTTGCCTTTTCCTGAACCCGAACGCTTCCTCAAGCAGACCTACATCACCGACCTTAATGAGCCGATGGAACTGGCCATTCTGCCCGACTACCGCATCCTCTTCATCCAGCGCGGAGGAGAAATTTTCCTCCATGATCCCGCCCAGGACTCTACCCGCCTGTTGGCCAAGCTGCCGGTACATACTAAGTTTGAAGATGGCCTGCTGGGACTGACGCTAGATCTCGATTTTGCCGAAAATGGCTGGCTTTACCTCTTTTATTCGCCCCCAGGCGACAAAGCCGTGCAGCACGTCTCCCGCTTTACCTTCAAATACGACTCCCTCATTCTGGCCTCGGAAAAAGTGCTGATCGAAATTCCCGTGCAGCGCGAAACTTGCTGCCATTCGGCCGGCTCCCTCGAATTTGGTCCCGATGGCAACCTCTACATCGCCCTGGGCGACGACACCAGCCCTTTCAACGACAAGACCCAACCTTACAACGCCGACGGCTTCGCGCCCCAAGACGAGCGCCCCGGCCGTGGCCCCTTTGATGCCCAGAAATCTTCGGGCAACATTGCCGACCTGCGTGGGGCCATTCTCCGCATTACCCCCACTGACTACGGCACCTATACCATCCCCGAGGGCAACCTCTTCCCCAAAGACGGCTCACAGGGGGCACCGGAACTCTACGTAAAAGGCTGCCGCAACCCCTTCCGCATGGCCATCGACAGCCGCCGTGGCTGGCTCTACTGGGGCGACGTAGGCCCCGATGCCGGCGAAGACCTGCCTGACCGGGGCCCCAGGGGCTACGACGAGATCAACCAGGCTCAGGCCCCCGGCTACTACGGCTGGCCATTTTTTGTGGGAAATAACTACCCCTACCGCGACTACGACTACACCCATGGCGAGAGCGGTGCCTTCTTCGACCCCCAGCGCCCGCTCAACACTTCCCCCCACAACTATGGCCCGCAGGTGCTGCCCCCGGCCCGCCCGGCTTTCATCTGGTACCCCTACGCCGAGTCGCCCGACTTTCCCTACGTGGGTCAAGGCGGCCGCAATGCCATGGCGGGACCGACCTATTACTACGACGACTTCCCGGGCAGTGAATTTCGCTTGCCCCAATATTACCACGACAAGGTCATTTTCTACGATTGGATGCGCGGTTGGCTCTTGGCTGCGACCTTGAACGAGGACGGGTCTTTGAGCAAATTGGAACCCTTTCTGGAGCAGATGGACTTCACCAACCTGGTCGACCTTGAGCTCGGCCCCGACGGCAGCCTCTATGCCCTGGAATACGGCAGCATCTGGTTCAGTGGTAGCCACGAAGCCCAGCTTTCGCGCATCGACTATGCCCACGGCAACCGCCGTCCGGTGGCGCAGGTGGAGGTAGAGCAAGACAAAGGTGCTGTGCCTTTCACCGTGGTAGCTAATGCCCGGCAGAGCTACGATTTTGATAAGGAAGATGAACTGCAGTACCAGTGGGAAATCTTGGAAACCGGTCAGTCGGCCGCAGGCCCCGAAGCTTTGCTGACCTTGGCAGAGGTGGGCGAATACACCCTCCAGCTGACCGTCACCGATCAGGCCGGTGCGCAGTCTGCCGTGCGGCAGACCCTGCTCGCGGGCAATGCTCCCCCAGAGTTGCAGCTCAGCTGGCGCGGCAACCGCAGCTTCTACTGGCCCGACCGCCCGCAACCCTACGCGGTGACGGTCACCGACGCCGAAGACGGAACGGTGAGCCACCAGGCGACCATCAGCTTCGCTTACCTGGACCAGGGCCATGATGAGACCCTTATCGCCCAGGGCCACACCCAGACCGGCAAAGTCTACGACGGTGGGCAACTGATCGCAGCCAGTACCTGCCAGGCCTGTCACCAGCCAGCGGTAAAATCGGTAGGTCCCAGTTATGCCATGCTTCAGGAGCGCTACCAAGCTACCCCCGAAACCCTTCGCATGCTGGGAGCCAAGGTCATCAACGGCGGCAACGGCAGCTGGGGGGAAAACATAATGGCGGCTCACCCGCAGCTTAAGCCCGAAGAGGCGGAGGCGATGGTGGCCTATATGCTGAACTATGGGCAGGAAGAAATCAAGCCTTCGCTGCCACCGGCTGGTCAGTTGGCCTTTGAGCAGGGCAAAAAAGGAACCTACCTTTTCCAGGTTTCCTTCGAAGACAAAGGGGCCAATGGCATGCCGCCGATCAAGGTGCAGGAGACCCTTCGCCTGCGCCCGGCCACCCTGCAGGCCGAAGACCGCGTAAGTATCGCCGATGCTTGGGGTTATAAAGAAGCCGATGGTAGTTACACCATGCAGGTAGCGCATGGGTCTTACCTGGGTTTCAGTTCCATTGACTGGCGCGGCTTGGCAGGGGCAACCTTGCGTGCCCGCGCTACCGAGGAGGCCAATTGGACCCTAGAACTGCGCCAACAGAGCCCTGAAGGCCCCTTGCTTACAAGGACTGAAGTGCCATTTAGCGGTGGGCAGGAGGTGATTCCGCTAAATTGGGAGACGCCCCCCCAGTCGGAGGCGCCCTTTTTCCTCGTGATCAAAGGTGAGCAGGGCGCAGATACCCCCGGCCGGGTGCGCATCGACTGGATCCGATTCTTACCCGCAGAAAAAAGCCTGTAGCTCCATTCTCTCACTCCAACCTACTTTTTGTGCGACGCATCCCTGCATTTGCTTTCATCCTGGGCCTGCTTTCGGTGGCCTTATTCTGGACCCAATGCCAGACCACTAATTCGACCGCCTTTTCCGAACCTTCCGTTTCCCTGAGTGGGTACCAATTGCCGGAGGGCTTTCAGGCCGAGGTGATCGCCGCAGAACCCCAGGTCATTGCGCCGGTGGCCATGGACATCGACGGGGCCGGCCGCTTGTGGGTGGCCGAAATGCAGACCTACATGTCCAATGCCGCCGGAACAGATGAAGAAGTGCCCCAAAGTCGCATCGTGATCTTGGAAGATACCGACGGCAACGGCAAGATGGACCATACCCAAGTCTTTCTCGACAGCCTGGTGCTGCCCCGGGCCCTCTGCCTGGCCTACGGCGGCCTGCTCTACGCCGAGCCCCCCAACCTCTGGTTTGTCGAGATCGAAGGCGACCAGCCGGGCGCACGCACCCTGGTCGACAGCGCCTACACCGCTGGCGGCAACGTGGAGCACCAACCCAATGCCCTGCTTTGGAACCTCGACAACTGGATCTACAACGCCAAAGCCAACGTGCGCTACCGCAAAGTGGGGGAGGAGTGGAAGAAGGAGCTGACCACTTTTCGGGGCCAATGGGGCATGACCCACGACGATTTTGGCCGGCTCTATTTCAACAACAACTCCACCCTGCTGCAAGGCGACCAAACCCTCCCCAATGCCCTGATCGGCCATCGCTATTTGCCGCTGCAAGAAAGCCACGGACAAAGGCTGACCACCACCCAGCGGGTGTACCCGATTTTCCCTGCTGCGGTAAACCGTGGGTACATGGACGGCGTGCTCGACAGTGCGGGCTTGCTGGTCAATGCCACCTGCGCTTCGGGACCGGTGGTGTATCGGGGGCAGAATTTTCCGAAAGCATACTACGGCAATGCCTTCATTCCCGAGCCGGCGGCCAACTTGCTCAAGCGCGTGTACCTCCCCCGGGAGCAGGCTCGCACCCGGGCGGAATTTGCCTGGAACGACCGCGAGTTCCTCGCCTGCCGCGACGAGGCTTTCCGCCCGGTCAACCTCTACAACAGCCCTGACGGGGCGCTCTACGTGGTGGACATGCACAAGGGCATCGTCCAGCACAAAACCTACATGACCGCCTACCTGCGCGAGGAGATCATCGAGCGGCAGCTCGACACCATCAACCACCAGGGCCGCATCCTGAAGGTGGTCTATGAAAAGGGCCCCTTGGAACCCGCCCCGAACTTGGTCGAGGCGAGCGATGAGGCGTTGGTGGGGTACCTGACGGCAGAAAATGGCTGGGTGCGTGACAAGGCCCAGCAAGCGCTGGTCTCCCGGCAAGCTACCGGGGTGAAAGCCCCGCTCGAAGCGTTGTTTTTTGGAAATTCTGCCCTTTCGACCCGCCTGCATGCGCTCTGGGCCCTCGAAGGCCTGGGAGCCATTGATGGTGCCTGGCTGGCAAAGGTTCCGGCAGATTTGCCCGGGGCCCTGGCCGCCCATGTCGCTTACCTGATGCCGGTTTATGGGCAGGAAGCCTTTGCGGCTGAATACCAAGCCTTGCTGGCTGGCTGGCTGATGCGCGAAGACATCGAATTCGATCTCTACCTGGCGCATGCGGCGGGCAGGGTGCTGGAAGAAGAAGTGGCCTTGGCTTTGCTTAGCACCCTGGCTAGTCGCTATCCGGCAGATGCGCTGATGGCAGAGGCCGCTTTGAGTGGCCTGGATGGCCTGGAAGCGACTTTTTCAGCGGCGCTTTCGCAGCAGGAAGCCATGGGGTCGGCCTGGAAAGAAAAGCTCGCCCTGATCGCCGAAGCCAGAACCGCCGATCGCCCGGCCAACTATGCCCTCACCGAGCAAAAAGTGAGTGACGGGGCTCTCGACCGCGGCCTTACCCTCTATCGCAGCAACTGCATGACTTGCCACGGTGCCGACGCAGCGGGGATCGACGGCGTAGCTCCGCCCTTGCTGGGCTCGGAGTATATCACTGAGCAGCCCGACCGCCTGGCGCTGATTCTCCTCCACGGCATGCAGGGCCCCCTCACCATCGACGGCAAGCGCTACGAATACGGCGGGGTGATGCCCGGCTTGGCCACCAACTCCGAATTTTCCGATGCCGACATCGCTGCCATCATCACCTTCCTCCGCAACGCCTACGGCAACGACCGCTCCGGCTTCAAGCCCGAGCGCATCAAAGAACTGCGCGCAGTGAGTCCCCCCGAGGGCGAACTGTTTACCGAGCAGAGCCTGGAAGCCGCGGTGAAGGAGCTGTGAAAACCGTCTGATGAAAGGCAGGCTGGGTGCGAAGTAGGGACAGGGCATGCCCTGTCCCTACCCGGCAGTCCGCGTCGCCCGGGATTTTCCCCGATGGCCGAAATGACACAAGTGAGATAGGCCGCAATAACAAAGCCCCTCCTGTCATGTCGAGGGCGAATTTTTGGTCCCTA
>CAZIVQ010000103.1:0-8802 GCA_964542415.1 uncultured Bacteroidia bacterium
TAAGATAAAAAAAGCTTTATAAAGCATATAATCTATCAAACAACTTCTCACAATATCCCTAAAATGTACCCTATATTTCATATCAAAGCCCCACCTCTTCACGTTATACCTGTCAAACAGCAGTCAACAACCGCTGCTTGAGATTCTCCCTTCGAAGTCTCTAACAATTAAATAACCAGACACATGAAAAATTTGCTTTTCCTTCTCTTGTTCAGTGGCCTTTTCCTGGCCTGCGAACAAGAACAAATCGGCTCCAGTATCGACAGACAGCTCGAAAACGCGGTATCAGTCAGCAGCAACGACCTGGCCGGAGACTGGGAAGTCAGCCTCTACCGCGATGACGACGATGATAAAACCAGTGATTTTGCCTCCTACACTTTTACCTTTGAGGAGAATGGTTCGATCAAGGTCTTCAAAGACGGCTCGTTGCTCACCAGCGGGAAGTATGAGCTTTCCTACGACAACCGGGTAATCGATTTTGAATTTGACGGCGATGATGGCCCGCTTGATGAGATGGATGAAGACTGGGTGATTCTCACCCAAACGGCAAATGAACTCCGGCTGCGCGAGTTTGATGACGACGATGATGATGATGATGACGACCTCCTGAATTTCCGCCGCATCTAACCCATACTTTCCTTCCGTAGGACCGGCCTGAAAACCCTGGTCCTTGCTCTTGCAGGCACCGCCTAACCTGCGGTGCCTATTTTTTGTGGAGCCGCTTGGCTTTCGAGGAGAAAGAGATAAGCACACAGGCAATGACAGGCCGCTGCGCCAAAGAGATGCCACAGGAAGTGCGTGCCCATAGGCAGCCATACCTCAGGGTCAACCCTGCGAAAGGTAATGGCAAACAGGAACGCCAGCACGGCAGCGGCGACCCAGCGCAGACCCGCGCCATGCTATTGCCACGGCAGGAAACTCGTCCCGGAACCTTCATAAGGGTGTCAAAACCCTTATGTAGAAGGCTAGCAACCGCCATAAAAAAAGGCCGCCCAGCTGGGCGGCCCCTACATTGCGTGAATCAGATGCTTACTTTTTCACTACTACCTTGTATATGCCAAGAGCTGTAAAGCCCTTTCATTTTGTTTTATCAAAGATTCAATCTATTCTCCCCTTTTTCGCCTCAATAGATAAAGTGGGACCAATATCTTTTAGCCAACGAGGGTTCAGGTGATCGGTTGAACCTACCGGGTTCACTTCTGAGAGGTACGAGGAGCAGCCATAAGGTACCGGCTGATCCATTGGGACGCGCACAAGAAATCGTCTATCTTTATTGAATCGAGGTGGAGGTAGGTCTTTTTTTCAGGCCGGACTGCCACCCGCTTACTCCTACTCGCAACTCACCACACATGGAAAAACCTCGTCTTTCATTTTGGCAAATCTGGAACATGAGCTTCGGCTTTTTGGGTATTCAATTCGGGTTTGCCCTGCAAAACGCCAATGTCAGCCGTATTTTTGAGACCTTGGGTGCCTCCAAGGACGAAATCCCCATCCTATGGCTGGCCGCTCCGGTGACGGGCCTTTTGGTCCAGCCGGTGATCGGCTACTTGAGCGACCGCACCTGGCACGCTCGCTGGGGTCGGCGGCGCCCCTTCTTCATGATTGGGGCCGTACTGGCTTCCCTGGCCCTGATCATCATGCCCAACTCGACCGCCCTGTGGGTCGCCGCCGGCACCCTCTGGCTCATGGATGCCTCGATCAACATTTCCATGGAGCCCTTTCGCGCGTTTGTCGGGGACATGCTGCCTTCTGAGCAGCGCACTTCCGGCTTCGCGGTGCAAAGCTTTTTTATCGGCACTGGGGCCGTCATCGCTTCGGTGCTCCCCTGGGTCTTCACCAACTGGCTGGGGGTGAGCAATACCGCTCCCGAAGGAGAGATTCCTCCCTCGGTCCAATGGTCTTTTTACATCGGGGCGTTTGCCTTCTTCACGGCGGTGATGTGGACGGTGTTCACCACCAAGGAATACCCACCCGAGGACATGGACGAGTTTCTGCGGGAAAAAGAGTCGGCTTCTTTTTGGGATGGGGTCAAAGAAACGGTGATGGGGCTCTTTCGCATGCCGACCACCATGAAGCAGCTGGCCGTGGTACAATTCTTCTCTTGGTTTGCCCTCTTCTCCCTCTGGATCTACGCCACCTCAGGGGTTACCAGCCACATCTACGACATGAAGCTGGACCCAACTCAGGTAAGCGCTTTGCTCCAATCTGCCGATGTCCTGGAAGGCCGCGGGCTGGATGAGGCCGGGGCCGGGAACTTTGCGGAAGTGAAAGAAGAGCTGCTGGCCCACCAGGCCGAATTTACCGCCGGAGCCAGTCAAGTGGTGATTTCTACCCGCGTCTTTGGCTTTTTTCTCAATGAAAAACGCAGCGATGTCGTAGCCGAGCCCGTAAAAGCACGCCTCAACACCATTCAGGTCACCTACAATGACGGGGCCGACTGGGTAGGCATCCTTATGGGCGTCTACAACGGCATCGCGGCCCTGGTGGCATTCCTCCTACCCGTGATCGCCCGCTACACCTCCCGAAAAGTCACCCACGCGATCTGTCTAACGCTTGGTGGCCTGGGGCTGGGAAGCTTCTACTTTTTCAATGATCCCATGTTGCTCATTGTCTCCATGATTGGCGTGGGCTTTGCCTGGGCCAGCATCCTCACCATGCCCTACGCCATGCTAGCCGGGGCCCTTCCCCCCAACAAGATGGGCTACTACATGGGCGTCTTCAACTTTTTCATCGTCATCCCGCAGATCATGGCTGCGGGCATTCTGGGCTGGCTCCTGCGCACCTTTGCCAACAATGAACCCATCTACGCCCTGCTTTTTGGTGGGGGCACGATGGTCCTGGCGGGCATCCTCACCTTGATCCTTGTCAAGGATGTCGATGACGTACATGCCAGACCCACGACAGAAAAAGAAAAAACCGAAAAAGAGAAGCTCCGAACCTATTTTCAACAGAAATAGCCAGTAGCGATCTATTCTCCACCCGGATGCGCACTCGAAATCGTATCCGGGTTTTTTATATCTGCTCCAAGGCCCGTAGCAGCCATCCTCGCTCGGCGACTTCTCCTGCCTGGATGTCTTGTTTCAGCTTCTCCACCCGCTCGGCTGCTTCCTCGGGTTGCAGGTACTTTTTACGCGCCCGCAGCCGGGCCAGTTGACGCAGGTATTTGAGGAAATTGAACTGGGTGCGCCGTTGCAGGGGCGCTATCTCCCGGTTGCGCTGCAGGAAGCGTGAAAAAGCATTGATCTGGTAGGACAAACCCTCGGCCTCCTGCGTGTCGTAGAGGATTTTGGTCTGGAGCAACCGGCTACTGGTTTCGTAGTAGATATCAGAAAAACTCACGTTGCGCAACAAGGCAATGGCCTGAGAAGCCTTCCCCGTTTCCGCCAGCCAACTGGCCCGGCAATATTGGTACACATTGTCTTGGTGAGGGGGCTGGATCCGGTTGGCATAATCTTCCATAAACTGCTGGGTCCACTCGTAAGCGCCGCTACGCAGGCCGGTGGTGACAATGTTTTTGAAGTCGGTATGGGCCAGCTTCTGGTCTTCATTTAGCAGGAGTTCGTTGGCTAGCAGGCTCTGGTAGAGGGAAAGCAATTCCTTGCGGAAAATCATTTCGCCGGCGTTGGTCCGGCGGATACAATAGTTGAGGGCATATTTAAAAAGTCCCAGGGCTTCATTAGCTTCTATATGGGGCGAAAAAGCATCGAGTAATTCGCGGAAGTGCCAATAATGGGCCTCATTTTTGGGCTCGGTCAGCAAGAGGTATACCTGGAAATACAGGCGGACCAGGGGCAGGTTTTGAAAAGGCTCTCCCTGCTCGCCCAGCCAGGCAATGAGGGTGTTCACCAGTTCCAGGCGATAAGGCTTGTCGATGATATTTTGGCGGTTGAGCATGGCGCAGCTCTCCCGTAGCTTGGTGATGAGATAGAAGCGGTCGAGGGCATCGACCTTGGCCTGAAGGTGGGGGTTGTATTCGCGGAGGTAGTTTTTTCCCGCCTGGAAGTCGGCAACCTGGGCCAGGCGGTAGCGGGCGAAAAAGTAGGCAGAATCCTGCCTTTCGTGCTGGTCAAGCTGCTTTTCCAGGGTATTCTGCAAGGCATAAAAACTCCGGTCCTGGGCCCGCTGGGCAAACTGCTGGAGGGCAGCCAAGTCTTGTTCCCAGGGGTCGGCTTCCCATTCAAGAAAGGCGAGAAATACCTTGAGCAGGGAAAACAAATGAGAAACTTCCAGGCGAAGGCGCTGGGGCTCATAAGGTTGCTCAGGAAAAACCAGCGGGAATAGCCGCTCCTGTTCCAGAGCGGAATGCTGGAAATCAGGCTCGTAGCGTAGTACCTCCGCCCAAAGGGCCAAGGCCCGGGGGTTGCGATTGAAAAAAGGAGAGCGCACCAACGCATCAAAGCGCTTGAGCTCCCAGGCAGAGAGACTGCGCAAGGCCTCCAGAAACTTAGTTCTGAGCATGTTTTGAGCAAGGATTTTTACAATGGCTAAATAACTAGCCAGATAAATAATTGATCATGAGTTGTTTGAAGCTTTGAAGTGCATTTTTTCCTTCTACAAAGTACAAAATTTGTCATTGGAATAAAATGTCCCGGGCACTATCTTGATGCCTATGACGCGATTCTTCCCATTCTGCCTGTTTTGGCTACTGGTTACGGGGGCTACCCCGGGCACCCAGGCCGCGATTCAGCTACCCATCGGGGTACTTGATGGCAGTTTTCGTTGCCAGGCCGGGGAGACCTATGTGTTGATCCATGATCTACTGGTGCCAGCCGGTAGCAGCCTGATCCTCGAAAAAGGCACCACCCTGGGCTTTTTTTCCGAAGCCAGGCTCACCATCCAAGGTGAATTGCGCAGTGAAGGCTCGCAGCGGGCTCCTTATGCCCTGCTGACCCTGGCCCAGCCTTCCTTTTCCAGTAACGACCAACCCTGGCCGGGAATCCGAATCGAAGGCTCCCAAGCCCGGGTTGAGCTATCAGGGGTAGAGATCCAGCTGGCCAAGACCGCCCTCGAAGTGATTGACACCCGGCCGGGGCGCATCCTGCTCTCGCAGCTGCACCTGCGGTTTAACCGCAGCGCTGTCGAGTTGCGCGGTCCCGCTTTGCTCATCGACCTGCGTCTGGTCGCCAACGAAACCGGCCTTTCCCTCTACCCAGGTGCAGCCTACAGCGAGTGGGAAAGCTTGCATTTCTGCAAAAACGAAGGCTTTGCCGTCCGCAACTTCACCCCTGGCGACATCGACCTGAGCGGCCAGTGCTGGTGCGAAACGCCCCCTTTTTCCCCACAGCTTATCCTTGACCAACAAGACCTCCCCAGCTCGGGAGAGGTCCACTTGCTTCCCTTGGCGACCCGCTGCCAAGACAGCCGCACCGCCACCTTAGGCGGAGGCGGGGTCACCATCGTGATCGACGACGACGTGGTGCCGATCGAGCCAGCCAAGAGCAACGCCTGGACCCTTTTTCCCCAGCCCCTCACCTCTCAAAGCCAATTTATGCCCGGCACGGACTTCCGGCGCGGACGCTGGCTGTGCTATGACGCCCGAGGGCGCTTGCTTTCCACGCACGAAATTTTTCCTGGCCAGCCCCTGTCGCTCGGTCGCCACCTTTGGGCCCCCGGCCTCTACTTCTGGCAATGCTATACCGATGGCCGTTGGCGCGGCAGTGGTCCCCTGCTGGTCGAATGATGTGCTTTCCCCGCCATTTCCTGCCCCTGCGAGTCCAGGGCTGACTTTGGTATGTTCTAACCTTCTGCTTATCATGAAAAACCTCCTTCTCTGCATCTTTGGCTGGCTTCTTCCCGCCACCCTGCTGGCCCAAGGGCCGAGCTCACTCCCCGTGTATCAGAGCAGCGTCTACGCCAGTGACACCCTCTACAGATATTTTGGGACCCTTGGAGCTCGGGGGCTAGGGTCCATTAACCTGCTCGATGGCCTCAATGACACTCTGGTACCCGGCATGCGCTTGGTGATGGTGGTCGATTCGTTGCCAAATCCGGGCACCTTTGCCTGGGATTCGGTCGGCAGCCCGGTGGTGGCCCATCCGGGTGACACCCTGCCGCTGCCCGCCAGCTTCTCGGTGTCCATCGGCAATGAGGTAGGGTTTTCGGTGGTCCATACCGGGCGGCCAACCGTCAGCGGAGCGCCCTATTTTTGCTCCTTCATCATCGTCTTCACCCTTGGGACCGACTTCGGCATGGGCATTTTGCCTGAATTTCCCTATGATACCTGCTACGTAGACAGCCTGCCCTATTTTCCCCTGCTAACTGAGGATAAGTCCTGGGAAGTATACCAATGGGAAAACGGGGGCATCGTGCCCCAGCGCAGGGGGCAGCGGCAGTTTTTGGGAGCCGACACGGTCATACAGGGCCAGGCCTGGACCTGGCTGCGGTACCAGCAGATCGAAGCCAATCCCGGTCAACCCTTTGTGGCCCCTTACACCTTGGGGAGCGACAGCCTGCGCAACTCGCTGCTGATGCGCGAAGACCTGGCCACCCGGCAAGTCTGGACCTACGACCTAAACGAGCAGGCCGAGTTCCTGACCTACGACTTTTTCTTGCAGCCTGGCGATACGCTGTTCGCCCCTTATGTCGAAGACACGCTGGTGCTGGATTCGATCCGGCCGGTTGTTTTGGAGAATGGGGAAAGCCGACGGCAGTTTTTCTTCTCCGGTCGGCGGCCCGACCTGGGGGAGCGGAGTTGGATTGAGGGGATTGGAGGAAAAGATGGCCTGGCCTATCCTTTCAGCCCTAATTTCGAATCGGGTAGCTGGCTGGAATGCGTACGCACCGCGGCAGCCTACCTCTACAGCGGCCCCAACCTCGGCTGTCAGCTGATGGTGAGTAAGGAGGTAGCCGTTTCTCCCAAAAGCTGGTCATTCTACCCGCAGCCCGCAAGCCGGGAGCTTTTCCTCCGTGACCTTCCGCCCCAAGCCCGGCAGATCAAGCTGTACGACTGGCAGGGGCGCCTCATTCGCAGCTACTCCCTATCCCCTGCCCAAAACCGCCTGGAGCTTTCCTCTTTGCCCGCCGGACCCTACCTGCTGCGCCTCGACGACGGCAGCTGCCGCCGCTTGCTGATCGAATAACCGGATACCCCAACCATGAAAACCCTCCCTCTCTTTCTACTCCTCCTGCTCGGCCACGGGTTGCTGGCCCAAAGCTTCGCACCTTTGGGCGCGACCTGGTACTATGAAGAAGGCTACGCTTTTTCTCCCCAGGTAAACTATATGCGCCTGGAAATCACCAAGGATACCTTGATTCAGGCGCGTAGCTGCCGCAAACTCGAAAAGTGGGGGCAGGTCGGCTGCTTGATGCGGCAGGGCTACGAGTATTTCTGGGCCCAGGGCGATTCTGCTCTTTTTTACGACCAGCCGCAAGATACTTTTTTTCTCCTCTATGACTTCGGGGCGCAGGTAGGAGACAGCTGGTGGCTGATCTTGCCCGAGGAAATCCCGGGCGTGCGCGACACCTTAGTGGTCACGGTCGATTCTACCGGCTGGTACCAAGCCAACGGGCAAAGCTTACGGGCCCAATGGGTCACTTACCTGACCAAAGGCAGCTGGGGAGACCTTGTCCAACCGGGGCAGGTGGTGGAACGAATTGGCGACTTGTATTACCTGTTCAACCTCACCCCCAACAGCTACTTCATTTGCGATGACAATTACTCCCGGGGACTCCGGTGCTACACCGACGCCGAGTTTGGCTCCTATGAGACGGGCTTGGCCCACCGTTGTGATTCCACTTTTGTCATCAGCCGGGAAGACCGGCAGCCGTTTCTGGACCTTTCCATCTTTCCCAATCCCAGCCAAACCGACCTGTACATGCACTGGGAGGAAGCCCCGCGAGCAGCCTGGTCGGTGGACATCTTCGATTCGGCAGGGAAATGGATCACGAGCCAGGCCTTTCCAGCGGGCGAAGGAGAAGCCCATTGGAAGCTGAACGAATGGCTCCCCGGCATCTACTTAGTGAACGTGAGGCTGGGCAACCAGATGTACTCGCGGAAGCTGGTGCGGGAATGACCGCGCAGATGTGTAGTTTTGGGGCATGGCTTTGCTCATCACCCTGGTCGGCCCGACGGCCGTAGGCAAAACGGCCCTGGCCTTGGCCTTGGCCAAGCGATATGGCACCGAGGTCATCTCCTCCGATGCCCGGCAGCTCTACCGGGGCCTGGACATCGGCACGGCCAAACCCACTGCGGCCGAGCGGGCCGAGGTTCGCCACCATTTCCTCGATATCCTCGATCCGGACCAGCCCTACAGTGCGGGCGAGTTTGGGCGGGAAGCAGAGGCGCTGCTGCGGCAGTTGTTTCAGCAGCACGAGGTGGTCATCGTCGTGGGCGGCTCCACGCTCTACGTGCAGGCGTTGTGGTTTGAGTTTGATGAAATGCCACCGGTGGACCCGGCTTTGCGGGAGGCACTGAATGCGCAGTTGGAACAAGCAGGCCTGGCCCCTTTGCTGGAAGAATTGGCGCGGGTGGACCCGGCTACCTTCGCGCAAATCGATCGGCAAAACCCGGCCCGGGTGCTGCGCGCCTTGGAGCTGTACCGCAGCAGCGGCACCCCCGCCTCAGAACTGCGGCAGGGCCTCCGGCCCAAGGAAGTGCCTTGGCAAACCCTGAAGATCGGACTGGAGGACGAGCGCGCCGCTCTCTACGCCCGCATCGATCAGCGGGTCGAGGCCATGCTGGTCCAAGGCCTGGAAGCCGAGGTCCGCCACTTGCTGGAGCGCTATCCGCCCGAGGCCCCGGGCTTACAGAGCATCGGCTACCGCGAGTGGCGGACCTCGGCTTCCAGGCCTTGGACCAGCATG
>CAZIVQ010000104.1:0-8788 GCA_964542415.1 uncultured Bacteroidia bacterium
CCTTCTTCTCTCCGGTCCACGTTACTTGTGCTTGATACTCGTATTGTTGTTCCATCTGGTATAAGTCTCCTTCTTGTGATTTTCCTGACTCTTGCGGAGCTCTCTCGCTCCATCGAGCCGGCTATGCCAAAAGGTATGGGTTCTCCAGGAGATCTGCGAGCTCTCGAAGAAAATCGGCAGCAGGTGCTCCGTCGATTACACGGTGATCGTAGGTAAGCGACAGCTCACAAACGGGCCGCACGACCGGCACTCCGTCTAATGGCACAATTCGGTCCTTGATCGCGCCGACCGCCAGAATGCCACTTTGGGGCGTGTCAATAATCGCTGTAAAGCTGTCGAGGCCATACATTCCCAGATTCGAGACGCTGAATGTACCTCCCTCGAGCTCCTGCGGCGCCAGTGCTCCCTGCCGGGCACCTTCGCTGAGCCTCTTGCTCTCAGAATGGATCGATTCCAAATCCAATAGATCCGCATCCCGCAGTACTGGAACTATCAGTCCCTCGGGCATGGCAACCGCTATCCCTAGATTGACACTACCTAACTCGACGATGCCATCGTCGGTAAGGACGCTGTTCATTCGTGGGTGATGTTGCAGCACGAGTGCGGTAGCCCTAACCACGATGTCGTTGTACGACACCTCTCGACCCGCGTCCTTCAGCTTGTCACGCATACGGACGACCTCGCTCATATCAACGCTAATTCTGTGGACGGCTTGGGCCGCAGAATCCAAGCTCTCTCGCATACGGCGCGCGATGGTGCCGCGCATTCCGGTCAGGGGGACGATTCGATCTTCGCGGTCGGTGCTGGGTCTCGGTCGGTGAACGGGGCTCTTTCTGTCTCCAGACACCCTGCCTCCGAGGCTGGACGGCTTCACTGTCTCTGCGGCCGCGAGAACGTCCCGTTCTATGACGAGGGAGTCAGGCCCGGTGGGCTCGACGGTTGCCAAGTCTACTCCGGTCTCTTCGGCTGTCCAGCGCGCCCGGGGAGTCGAAAATGTCCGTCCCGGTGCCACGACAGAGGAACTGGTTGCCACCGGTTTTTTCGGCTCTTCCGATTTCTGGCTCGGGGACGGGGCTCCGGACGAGTTCTCCTCAGCCTGCGCCTCCAAAACGATACCAGAGATGTCTTCGCCTTCCTTCCCGATAACGGCGATCGTATGAGTAATCGGTACCACGCTTCCCTCGCCGTGGAGGATTCTGAGGAGCGTGCCCGATGCCGGCGCGTCTATTGTTATCGTGAGCTTATCGGTTTCCATTTCGAAGAGCGGCTGCCCTTCTTCGACACGATCGCCCTCGGAGGCGAGCCACTCGATTATGTTGCCCTCGGTCATCTGAAGCCCTTGCTTGGGCATAATTACCTTTGCTGCCATATGGGACCCCCTGGGTTACTTGTAGCAAACGTCACGAGTCGCTTTAACAATGTCATCGACCGAGGGCACGACGGCATTCTCCAGGACCAAGCTGAAGGGAAGCGTACACATCTTTGCTCCTAGACGATTGACCGGCGCATCGAGGTACTTGAAACATTTCTCAGAAATTTGCGATCCGATCTCTGCACCGATTCCAGCTGTCCGGTGGGCTTCGTGAACCACTACCGCCCGTCCCGTCTTCTTAACCGAGGTCGCGATGGTATCGATGTCGAGGGGAACCAAGGTCCGTGGGTCGATGACCTCCGCGTCGATACCTTCCGCAGCCAGCTTATCGGCGGCATCAAGAGCGCGCTGGACCATCAGCGACGTAGCCACGATCGTTGCGTCCTTCCCTTTCCGACGAACGTCGGCAACACCAAACGGAATCATGAACTCGGGGTCGTCGGGCACTTCACCAGTTGTCGCGTAGAGAGCCTTATGCTCTACGAACATGATAGGATTATTGTCCCGAATGGCTGTTCTTAGAAGTCCGGCAGCATCAGCTGGTGTCGACGGCATGGCCACCAGGAGGCCGGGGATATGCGCGAAGAAGACTTCGACGCTTTGAGAATGGGTACCGGCGTTGCCGCGCCCGATCCCCTGCTGTCCCCGTATAACCATTGGGATGGTCGCCTTTCCACCGTACATGTAGCGAAGTTTCGCAGCTTGATTGAGGATCTGATCCATTGCGACGTAGGTAAAATCGAGGTACATGAAGTCGACAATAGGTCGCATTCCGGTCAAGGCCGCACCGATCGCAACCCCCGTATACCCGGCCTCCGAAATGGGCGTCTCGCGCACTCTCTTTGCCCCGAATTCGTCGATGAGACCTCGGGTCACGCCGAAAACACCCCCTTGGGCTGCGATGTCCTCGCCCAGGACGAAGACTCTTTCGTCCCTTCGCATCTCTTCGGCGATGACATCCCGTAAGGCAACGGACAGTTTTTTTTCAGACATCTATGCCTCCTCCGTGTAGTAGACGTTTTCCAAAACCGTAGCTGGATCCGGCTCCGGGCTGTTCGCCGCGAACTCCACCGCTTCCTCGATTAGCTTTTCCGCTTCAGCATGCCGCGCGTCGATCTCATCTTGGGTGCTTATACCCTCCTCCAGCAGGTGCTTCTCAAAACGCGGAATTGGGTCTTTTGCTCTCCGTTCTTGTATTTCGTCGCGGGTACGGTACACCTGTGGATCGCCCGTCCAATGGCCCTCGAAGCGATAGGTCTTCGCCTCGATCAGGGTCGGGCCTTCTCCGGCCTTCGCACGCTTGAGTGCTTTGGAAAACGCCTTATCGACGTCGAATACGTCATTTCCATCCACCACCACGCCGGGGAAATCGTAGGCCGTTGCACGGGTCGCGATGTCGTCGACCGACGTTACGTTCGCCGATGGAACGGTCATGGCGTATTGGTTGTTTTCGCAAATAAAGATAACCGGGAGCTTCCAGATTCCGGCGATATTGAGCGACTCATGAAAGATCCCTTGGTTCGCCGCACCGTCGCCGAAGAACGTCACTGCCACTTGATCGGTACCGAGAATCTGAGCCGTAAGGGCAGCTCCCACGGCATGGGGTATTCCGGCCCCGACGATGGCATTAGCACCGAGATTGCCCTCATCGAGGTCCGCAATGTGCATGGAGCCGCCACGCCCCTTGCAGTACCCGGTTTCCCTACCCATGAGCTCCGCCATGGCCTTGTCCGGTCGCGCGCCTTTCGCGATAGAATGACCGTGGCCTCTATGGGTGCTCGAGATGTAATCCTCTTTTCTGAGGTACGCGCCGACTGTCCCAGCCACCGCTTCTTGTCCAATACTCAAGTGAACAGATCCCCTCAGGCGGTTCCCGTGAAAGAGTTCCAAGGCTTTCTCTTCGAACTTTCGGATCTTCAACATCGTCGTGTGAATCTGAATCTTCATCGACTTGTTCATATTCGATTTTTCCCCTTTGATATTTGTGTGCAGGATTCGTCACTCGTATCCGAGCAACGAACAAGCAACCCGTCGGATCTCTCTTCGATACCGCCAAAACGACCACCATTCCCCGGGCGAATGATGCGCTACTCTTTTCTGGCCGTACCGTTCGACTGCATCGCCTTCTGTGCCCTTAGGGACATCCCTAATAAAGGGCACCGATGCGCGACGACAGACTAAATGGTAGCTGATTAACTGCGAGCCGGGCCCGTTAGGCGTGTTGCACCGGAGACATCAATCTGGTGCTGCCGCAGGGCAGCACCAGGAGACTGAGGTGCAGGACAATCAGATCTTTACTTCTACTGACCCCGGCGTTCTTGGAAGGTTGCCTCGACTTGGTCGATGTTTTCCATCGTGACAAGCTCGACGTCGACGGGGACGATCTCTTCTTCCATTTCCTCGCCCTGCATTACATCGTTCAGCAGCATCACGCTTTCGTACCCGATCAACCAAGGCTGCTGGGCAACCGTAGCAGCGAGAATTCCGTCGCGAATCGCCTGCAGCTCTTCGGGATCCCCGTTGAAGCCAACAACAGGGATATCCGCCCCCGCAGCCTCGATCGCGTTAGCCGCACCGACTGCTTCTCGCCCGCTGGAGAAAAACACTCCTGCTAGGTCGGGCTCGGCCGACAGTATCTGCTGCATCACGTCGAAGCCGCCCTCGGCACTTTGATTTTCAACGACTATTTCGGCAGCGATCTCGTACCCAAGCTCTCGCGCGCGATCCAGAAAACCATCGCCCCGGTTGCGCGCGTATGTGTACTGCGGTGGCACTCGACCAATAGCGACAGATCGAGACGGGTCTTGGATGATCGAATGGAGGTGGTCCATTGCCAGCTGCCCACCCTCATAGTTATTCGAAAGCATCAAAGCGTTTATCGGACCAGAATAGCCAATATCGGCGACCACAACGGGAATACCGGCGTTTCGAGCATTCCGTACAGCGGGTCCGATTGAACCTGGGTCGACGGGAGTAACGACAATTCCGTCAACTCCTTGGCCCACGAGGGTGTTAAGATCTTGCACCATCTTCGTCGGGTCCGAGTTCTGGTCAATCATGATGTAGTCATATCCCAGCTCTTCGGTGGCGTCACGGACACCCTTCTCCAAGTTCTGAAAAAAGGTGAACTCCATAGTCCAGATGGAGAATCCGATAGTCGGTGTATCGTCACCTGCCTCTTGCTCGCCGCCGGCGAAGGCGAGGAACGAAGCGGCAACAAACAACCCAAGTACGATAGCCAAAACTTTCTTCTTCATAGCATATACTCCTTATTCGCAAAGTTCGATTCATAGCGGTTCGACATGGTGAGTCTTCTCTTCAGCATTTACCCCCTTACGTTAGACCTATTCTGTCTGTCCCAAGAGCGCGAAACGCACTCGGTTTATGGCTACGGCAAGAATTAGAACCAGACCGGTCGCAACGAATTGCCAGTAGGAATCCACCTGCTGTAGCCCCAACCCATTCCGCAGGAACGTGACGATGAGCGCCGCGAAAAAGGCTCCGAGCAAACTTGCTCGACCACCGTTAAGGATAGTTCCGCCCAAAATGACCGCAGGGATTACTTGGAACTCGTACCCTTGGCCGAGATAGCCGGGGTTCGCGTTACCGAGGGTGGCGGATATGACCACAGCGGCCACACCCACGAAAAGCCCGAGGATCGTCGACGCCAGGGTCTTTGTTCTTGCGACGTCGATGCCGGACAGGGCCGCGGCCTGGTCATTCGAACCAACGGCGAGGACGTGGCGCCCAAAGGGTGTTCGCCGCAGGAGCACCCAACCGACGAGAAAAGAAAATGCCATTATCCATATCGGCATCGGTACACCGAAAATCCTTCCATTACCGGCAAAGAGCCACGCTTCGTCATCGATGTACACTGGGGTGTTGTTCGTATAGATAAACGCAAGAGCTCGGAAGATGAAGAGCATTCCGAGGGTCGTGATGAAGGCGGGGATACGAAGCTTTGTAATAAAGAGCCCGTTGACCGCACCGAGGGCTCCAGCGAGGAGAATCGTCACGGTAATTGCGACGAAGCTACCGAACTCTGGAAGGAGCGACGACCCCACCGTGGCGACGAACGCCAGCATAGATCCGATCGAAATATCGAACTCCCCGGAGGCGAGAACAAAAACCATACCTACCGAGCCGATAGCTACAAGAGACGCAAAGCTCATGTTGCTGATTAGATTGAAGGGCAGCCGGAAAGCAGGCGTCATGATAAAGAAAGTGACAAAGAGCAAGGCGAAAATTGACGGAAGAACGACAAAGTCCCAATGCTTTGCGACATAAAGGCCGATCGTACCCGAGCTTCTCCGCATCATACGATTACCCCCCTGGCCTTCGCGGCTTCGAGGTAACGCTTTCGAACCCCGTCTATGAATAGCGCGAGTATCAATACGCCTCCGAGGGCAAGCCTCTGAAAGAAAAAGGCGACATCCATAAGATTGAGACCGTAGTAGATCATTGCGATGAAGATACCCGCAAACAGAGTACCCCAGAGATTTCCACGGCCGCCACTCAAGCTTGTGCCACCAAGGATCGTTACCGTAAGAGCGGTCAGCATGAAGTCGGGGGACATAGTCGGGATACCAATGAGGGTCTGCGAAGTGCGTATCATGCCGGCGACGGCCGCCGTAAGGGCGACGATCCAGTAGACCAGAATCTTCACCCGGTCGACGTTGATACCAGAGATGCGCGCGGAGTACTCGTTAGATCCAACGGCGCTGACGTGGCGACCAAATGGGGTATGGTAGAGCACCACATAGAAGATGATAAAGAGCCCCAGCATGATCCAAACAGGATTCGGTATCCCGAGGGACCTTCCGGTGCCGACGATCGCAAACCAGCGCTCGGTGATGACTATCTGGCGTCCCCCAGCGACGATAAGCGACATCCCCCGCATGATCGAAAGGGTCGCAATGGTGGTGATCAGGGGGCTTACCCTGAGCTTCGCGATAATCACACCGTTAAAGATCCCGATGAGGGAAGCAAAAGCGATGGCGGCAGGAATGGCCGAAATGACCCCGATCAACGGAATCAAGAGCGCGAGGACGACGCTGCACATCGCCATCGGAGTCTCGACGGAAAGGTCGAATCCCCCTGAGGTAATCGCGAAGGTCATCCCAAAACCCACGATGGCTCCATAGGTACCCTGGGTGACGATGTTGAGAATCGTGTCCCGGGTCAAGAAGGTTGGAGTCGCTAACATAAGGATGACACTTCCAGCCAAGATAAAAAGAAAGATTCCGAATTGTTCGTAGAGCTTGAGGAGTTTAATCATCTGCTCTGCCCTTTCGCGGTTTGTGTACCGGCCGTCGCATGCCCTATCTGCGCTGCGACGAGGCGCTCTTCGTTCATCTCCGACCGAGGAATTTCGTCGACAACCTTCCCCCGGTAGAGGACCAAACAGCGGTCCGGCAAGTTAACGAGCTCGCTCAGCTCGGACGAGGTAAACAGAATCGACATTCCGCCGGCGGCGAGCTCTCTAATCATCTTATGGATCTCGGCTTTTGCTCCAACGTCGATACCTCGAGTTGGCTCCAAGAGGATAAGTACTTTGCAGTCAGTAAGGAGCGTGCGCCCCATCACGGCTTTTTGCTGATTCCCCCCACTTAGGTACACGACACGCTGCCTCTTATCGGCGAATCGAATATCTAAACGCTTTGCTATCGCGTCGAAGCGGCTCACCTCCTGGTCGTCGTCGACGATGGTTCCCCGAAAACGGGTAAGCCACTTCAGGACGGTTATCGTGACATTTTCGAGAAGCGACATCTCCGGAAAGATACCTGTCTCCTTCCGGTCATCGGTGACATACCCTATGCCCAGCCGGATAGCATCCTTCGACGACCGAATCTCCACCGGTTCCCCTCCGAACAGAACCTCACCGCACATTTTCGGCCGAACACCGTAGAGGGATTGAAGAAGACCGTGGACACCGGAGCCGATGACTCCCGCTAGACTGAGAATCTCTCCCTTGTGTAGTCGAAAGTTCACATTGTCCACCTCTTCGGCGACAGAGTAGCCTCGCACTTCCAGCACCACTTCAGGGTCTACCTCAGACGTGCCCTCGGCGAAATAATCAACCGCGACCTTCCCCACCATCATTTCGATAATCTCTCCGGCATTGGTTTCGCCGGTGTTCCGGGTACCGACAACCTTTCCATCGCGAAAGACGGTGATGCGGTCAGAGAGCTCAAAGGCTTCCTCGAGGCGATGGGAAATATAGATAATCGAAACCCCTTGGGCCCGGAGCCGCTTGACGACCGCAAAAAGCGACCGCACTTCCTTGTCGGTGAGAGCCGCCGTAGGCTCGTCCATAACGATGAGTCGAGAGTCCGTAGACAGCGCCTTGGCTATCTCGACCATTTGTTTCTCCGCGACCGAGAGATCCTTTACCAGGACTCGAGGTGAGATATCGCTATTGAGGCGGCCCAGGGCTTCCTGTGCTTGCGCATTTAACCGTGGAAAGTCGATCAGAAGTCCGCCGAGTCGGCGCGGTTCTCGGCCGATAAAGACGTTCTCCGCAACCGTCAGTTCCGGCACCAAGTTAAACTCTTGGTAGATAACTGCGATCCCGGCCGCTTGGGAGTGTTGTGTAGACGAGAAGACTACTTCGTGTCCATCGAAGACAATGGTTCCCCCGTCGGGAACGTAGACGCCACCAACCAACTTGATAAACGTGCTCTTTCCGGCGCCGTTCTCTCCGCACAAGGCCACCAGCTCTCCGCGCCTCAAGTCGAAGTGCACACCGTCGAGCGCCACTACGCCGGGGAAAACCTTGGTTAATCCCTCTGTTTCCAGCAAGAAGTCGTTTTGCGACTCGCTCAATATTTCTTTCTCCCACACTGCCTATCGACAGAAGCTGAAGGGTCGACTCTCGACGATGCCTCTCCACAAAAGGCAAACTGCTTATCAGTTGGTCTGACCGTATCAGTCTAACACACCACTCTCAGCTGTCAATCAAAATCGGCGCGAGATATCGCCTTTTCTTATCCCACCCGCGTCGGTGGACCCTCGAATAATTCGCCGATGATTCCCTGGGGGGCGAAAAAATAGATGGCCTGGGCGCCCCTATTAACCCCCGCGGTAACTTCAGCCGGAGGCCCAGCAAAGGACACCCCTCGAGCCATCAGGTGGGCCCTGCTCTCGTGAATGTTATCAACGAAGAAACAGAGGTGAACATTTCCGACGGCGTTCGAAACGTTCGGCTGCGTTTTCCTTCTATCCGCTGATTCGACCAACTCAATATAAAAAGCTGAGCCCGGGAGCATCACCTGAGCCACGTCGACCTCCCGAAGGAGCGCATTACCAGCCTTGTCCGTATCGAACGGTAAAGCGGCGATCCCTCGCCGCGTGTTAAGCCCCAAGGTACCGCGGAAGAACCGAAGGGCCTCTTCTATATCGGCGACCACGTACGAC
>CAZIVQ010000105.1:0-8780 GCA_964542415.1 uncultured Bacteroidia bacterium
GGTTCACACAAATCTGGCCATTTTTTTTGGTTACCGCTAATGCGGTGTACCGGGGCATCTAAGGATCTGTGTTCTCCCGGTTTCCATGATCCGTGCCCTCCGTGGTAAAAAAGGGGATTGGGGAATCGGGGAGTAAGGTTGGCTCAGTTTTCAATTTTTAGTGGTCAGTGATCAGTGATCAGTGATCTGAAGCGCGACACGCGCTCTTTGCCCACTGTTCACTGTTCACTGATTAAGCCGGTTCTGGGGTAAAGAGGGCGGCCTCGACCAATTCGCAGATGATGTGGCCCAGCATCATGTGGCACTCCTGAATGCGCGGGGTGTCGGTGGAGGGCATGTTCATCAGCAAGTCGCAGTGGTCCTTCATCTTGCCGCCGGTCTCGCCGGTCATGGCCACGATGGTCATGCCCTGGATTTTGCCTTGCTCGAAGGCCCGGACCACGTTTTTGGAGTTGCCGGAAGTAGACATGCCGACCAGCACGTCGCCCTCGCGGCCCTTGGCCTTGATCAGGCGGCTGTAGATCTCGTCGTAGCTATAGTCATTGGCTACGGCGGTGATGTACGAGGTGTTGACGTGGAGGGCCTCAGAGAAAAGCGGGTCACGGTCGAAGTAGAAGCGGCCCGAAAACTCGGCGGCCAGGTGCTGCGCATCGGCGGCGCTGCCACCATTGCCACAGAAAAAGACCTTCTTGTCTTGGCGAAAAGCCTCGGTGATCACCTCGGCCACCTGCTGCGTGGTAGCAACCAGGGCCTCATTGTTCAGCACAGCTTGCTTGGTGCTGATTGAGGAGAGGATGATATCTTTGATGTTTTTCATTATTCAGAATTACTCAAGGTTACGGCAGAAGAAAAGCGAGTACGGCACCCAAAAGCGGCCCTCGTCTATACTCTACATTTTCACCTATATGAAACGCCAGTAGCGTTGACATTTTCACCTTCTTAGTAAGCGCGAAGCGCCTATCCCGACTATACTCTACTTCACCGTCCAGGTGGTCACCCCATTTTTAGAGAATTGGATGTCGTGGACTTCGCCGCCGTACTCACGCAACTTTTGGGCCACGTCATAGCGGGTGTTGCCAGGGCAAAAGAAAGTCATAAAACCGCCGCCACCCGCGCCCGAGAGCTTGCCGCCCATCGCCCCCGCGGCTCGGGCCGCCTCGTAGATCTCGTCGATGACTGGATTAGATACGCCCGGGGCCAGGTTTTTCTTGAAGGTCCAGCCGTAGTCCAGCAGGTCACCGATGTGATCAAGGTCTCCTTTGAGCAGAGCCTCTTTCATCAGGAAAGACTGTTTTTTTAGCTCGTGCATGGCCTCTAATGACTTGCGTTTTTTCTCGGCCACACCCCTGGACTGGGCTTCGATGATAGAAGAAGAAAGGCGGCTGGTACCAGTGTAGTAAAGCAAGATATTGAATTCCAGCTCGCGGAGGGAGCTGTTGCGGATGCGCAGGGGGTTCACAATGACCTTATCGTCTTTGTAAAACTCCATGAAGTTGAAGCCACCAAAGGTGGCCGCATACTGGTCTTGCTTCCCCCCGGCAAAGTTCAGGTCGACCCGCTCAATGTCATGAGCCAGGTGCGCGATGTCGTATTCGCCCAAAGGCAGTTGCATCCATTCGGCAAAAGCCCCCACGATAGCCACCACCAGGGTCGAAGACGAGCCCAGGCCTGATCCGGGAGGGGCATCGACAAAAGTAGCCAACTCGAAGGACAAGGGCGTGTTGTGGTTGAAATCTTTTATTATGCGGTTATAGACGCCCTTTAGCAGGTCCAGCTCGCCATCGATAGGCAAGCGAGCCGCCGAATCGAGATCAAGGTGCTCGCCTTTGTCCAAAGCATGAAGCACAATCTTGCTGTTATTGTGCGGGATGATGGTCGCATAAGCGAATTTATTTATGGTAGCGTTGAGGATCGAGCCACCGAATTCCTCCGAATAGGGGCTGACGTCTGTACCCCCACCGGCCAGGCCGATACGCAAGGGCGCTTTGCTTCGAATAATCATGCTCTCCATCTTAACATAACATACTGCGGTTCAACTACATGTTTGGTGATCAGGGCCGGATTATCGCAGATCCGTCTGGGAGGATGCCTCCTCTTCCCATTCCTTCTATCCGGTCGAAGATCCGCCTTGGGAGGAAAATCTGGACCCGCACTACTTTCGTAGTTGAATTAATACTGCAAAATACTGCTGGATACCACAGAGCGGGATCTCTACCGGAGCAGGGAGCTTCTACTTATATCCAGAGACACTGGAGGAAGAAAAATGCCATTGCCAGACAGGAAAATCAGGCACACGGAGGCTGGATGGCTAAGGAGGGTTGGTAAAATAACTCATCCCGGATTGCGTAGATCCCACCTGCCTTGCCGGGAGAAGTTGTGCAAATCCAGGATCCCGACTCATCGGGAGACAAGGATTCCATGCGGAGATTTCGCTTTTATCCGGAGCAAACGAAGTTTTTGTGACGCTGGTGGTAGGTGTCCCGGTAAGGGGTGCCAAACCGATACATCGGAGATTCATGCCAATGGCTTGTCCTGAGCACCAAGGAGGAAAATAGAATGGATCAGGCAAGGTGATAGGTTAGTTGTTGGGAAGCACGCCTAAGTCGTGCGACCTTTTCTGAGGTCGAAAAACGTCTCTTCAGTTGCTTTCTACAAAGGGTTGACTGCTCTGCGGTCCTCCCACGGGTTTACGTACTTGTTGCGGCGCTGTCGCCAGAGCAGAAAAAAGTAAGGCAAGTCGTCGACCAGGTATCGCTTGACCATGCGCTTGGGCTCTTGAAACATGCGATAAAGCCACTCCAGTCCGATCTTAGTGATCCAGCGGGGTGAGCGGTGGAGTCGCCCTGCCTGGAAGTCGATGGTGGCACCGATGGCGAAGAAAATTTTTACCCCCGGCAACCGCTGTCGGTTGTGCATGATCCATTTTTCCTGCTTGGGGCAACCCAGCCCCACGGCAAGCACCGTTGCCCCCGAGGCGTTGATCCGTTCAATGATTTTGTCGTTCTCCACAGGATTGTTCTCAAACCCAAAAGGAGGTGAATAGCCTCCAATGATGAGGTTGGAAGCAGTCTTACGATTAAGGTTGACCCAGGCCTCTTCCACCGCCTCGGGGGTGGTGCCTCCGAGCAAATAAACCTTCATTTCGCCCGTGTTTGCCCGGTGGTACTGGCAAAAGGCCGGGAAAAAGTCCGAACCAGCAATTTGTTCCCGAATTGGGCTCTTGGATACCCAGGCCGAAGTGACCTGCATGATTCGGCTATCGCAGGTGAGGTACTCGGCCTGGGTGTATAATTCGTAAAATTCCCGGTCCTGCTGCAGCTTCATGAGGTGGTCCACATTTGGGGTGAAAACTACCCCTTCTTTCAGCTCAGCCAGCAGGCCAGCGAAGGTTACATTGTCGATGTCAAGGTTAAGAATTCTTACCTTATCCCAAGAGCCAGTTTGGGGAGAGGAGGGGGCAGTCATGGAAGAAAAAATAGAAGCCAAAAAGAAACCATTTTGCTACAAAGACTAATGACGAAAATCATCCCAGGTTGCGCTGACCTGTCGCGGCGTGCCGGGGGGCTTTGTGCAAATCCCGCATCCCAGCTCGTCGGAAGACAAGGACTCAACGCTGAATTTGGCGGGGCGAAGATGATGATGCTTTTTGGGCCAAATAGGAAAAGAGGGGTTCTCCTTCGATTGTCACTCAGTATGCATTTTCTTCTCCACGTAGCACATTCCACACCGTGAGTAATACGATCTTAATGTCTAAGAACAGGCTCCAGTTTTCGATGTACCAGGAATCATATTCCACCCGTTTGCGCATCATTTCGGGATTTTCAGTTTCGCCTCGGTAGCCATTTACCTGGGCATACCCCGTAATCCCTGGGGTAATAAAGTGGCGGAGGAGGTACTTATTTATGATGCGACTATACTCATCGGTTTGCTTGAGTACGTGCGGCCGGGGACCTACCACCGACATGTCGCCCTTCAATACATTGATAAACTGAGGAAACTCGTCCAAGCTGCTTCTGCGTAAAAAAGCGCCCACTTTGGTGATGCGCTTGCCTATAGGTCTCAACCCCTTGCCATTAGCTCCCTCATCTTCCTTCATCGTACGAAACTTATACACCGTAAAGCCCCTGCCATTCTTTCCCGTACGTAGCTGACGAAAAAAGACTGGCCCCGGCGATTCGAGCTTGATCAGGATAGCTACAATCGGCATCAAAATCGGGAACACCAGCAGGATGACCCCCAGGGAGAAGGCGATGTCGAAGCCGCGTTTCACTACCCGGTTGATCAATACCTTGAGCGGCTCTTTGCGTAGCGAAATAATCGGAATATGACCAAAAAAGTCAACATTTACCTGCCTACGCCGCAGCACGTTGAAATTGGTCACGATGCGGAAGTAGATGAAGTTGTCGTCGGCAAAGTCCTGCAACTCCTCAATCATTTCTTCTGAGGTCAGGGGTAGCGAAAGGTAGATTTCATTCACTTTCTCCTGTAAACAAAAGCTCTTTACTTCTTCGATGGTTTCGGCTACCCAAGCAGCTTTCTCTTGCTCGCTCATCTTTGGGTCGAAGTATTCGAGAAAACGGTAGACGGTGGTATTTTTCCGGTCAAAAAAATTATATAGTTCTGTTATTGATTCATCGTCCCCTATCAACGCAATCTTGCGGATGTTGTAAGTCATGCTGTTGTAGTAGCGATAAGCCAGGATCAGCACTGACCGGAAAGAAATAATCGACAAGAGAGCCGTAGAATAGGTGTAAATAAGGTAAAGACGCGAAAGCTCCTGCGCTTTTACGCTTACTATGTAAAGGGTGGTAACAAAGAGATGAAGGAATACCGTGCTGAATAGGGAACGCAAAAACATCTTCAGGCTCAGCAAGCGCGAAGATTCGTAAGAATTGGTGAAGAGCGATGAGCCAATCCAAGCGAGATTGAAGACAATGAAAAAAGACAGGTAATTGTCTTCATAGGAACCGAACTCCTCAAAGCGGAAAAAGTACGCCAGCTTGCACGAAAGGTTGATGATGATAAACTCCGTGATTAAGGCGAATACTTTAAAGAAATAGCGATTGCTTTTCATGACGTGCTTGGTCTGGAAAGGTTGAGGCTGAACAAGTAAGCAGAGGTGGTAAGCTCTGAGCTGGATGGAGCGGTAACAGGACGCAAAACTTTCTTTGGTTTTGCATGGCGACGGGGGAGAATTGTCTCGTTGCCCGATCAAATATAGCCTCTCTGCTATTCGACGCAGGGCATATTTCCCCAAGCGGGTGCGAAATATCCTTGAAAGGTTAATATTGGGACTTAAACGGGACTAAACTTTTTCAAGCGCTTCGGTCTGGCGCATACCTTATGTTTTAGCTCTCCTCTCTCCCCGGTTCAAGTAGCTTGGGAGGAATAATTGACCTATACCAAAAAGCCCCTTGCAGGCTGCAAGGGGCTTTTTGGTGGCGTCAAGGCGAATGGCTTTGCGTAATTCGTAATGTCGGCAGAAAGAAAAAAAGTAGACCCAAAGATATTTTCTTTCTACAAATAAGCTTGGGTTAAGGATAAGTTACCCCAGGATAATCTCCCACATTGATAGGGGGGACCCGGGCCTCGAAAGGCCCGAAGCCATTGATCCGCTCAATGAAAGCGTTGGCGACCAAGGCCTGCCCCCGGGCGGTGAGGTAAAACCCGTCGATGGCATAAATGCCCCCGGCAAGGTATTCGTCAGAGACTTCCAGGCCATCCTCAATTTGGCCCTGGTTGGCGGCGGAAAAGTAGCTGTGCAGGTCTACCAGGGCCAGCCGGGAGCCTCCGCGGGCAGCGTTATGCGCCTGGACCAGCGAGTCCAGCTTCTGGTTGCAGGCTTCGATTTGCGCCCGCAGGGCTCCCACTTCAGCTTGGTCCAGTACCCAGCGATCAGGGATTGGGTTGCCGGGGTACAGGCCAAATACGCCCGGTCCTCCGTAGTAAGTGCCCAGGTGCCGGGCCGCTGGCAGCAGGATGTGGTCGCCCGGTTGAGCCTGCCGCACTTCCTCTGCTGTCGAATCCACGGTGATGTAGAGGGGCTGGGAAGGCGATTCGCAATTTTCGATGTTGACGTAGCGATGGCTCACCTCAGAAAAATAGGGAAATTCCGTAAGGTCGGGAAGGTTGGCGATCAGCCCCCGGCTCTGAGGCGCGTGGCGAGACAAGGTGTCGAGCAGGGCCCCCACTTGCTGGATGAAAGTGCCCGGGCTGGGCGGGGCCAGCTCAGCCCGGGTCGCTCCGGTCATGGCGTAGCCCAGTAGGTCTGCCATGCCCAGCCATGCCGTGAAAAACGTCACCGGCAGGGCGGTGGCCTGTTCGCGGTAGGTTCTCGCGTCTCCCCCTATGCGGTGAAAAAAGAGGTTGTACGTCCCCAGGTTTGCCTGGTCGAGCTGGTCTGTCCGCAAATGCGGGATGCCCAGGTTATGGATGGGGCCAGCCACAATCAGAGAACTGCCGAAAGCCGCATCTGGCCTCATCAGCTCGGTTTCAGTATAGGGCAGGAGCTGAGGGCAGGCCGCGCGGTCCACCGAGGTCAACACCTGAAAGCCCGAGCCATTCCGCGCCGCCAGCGGCTGGCGAAAGTTGATCGGCCCGGCAAATTCCAGTTGCTGCTTGAGTAGGTTGGGGTAGGAAAATTGCTGCATGGCAGCATACAGCCCATAATGACTGCCGGGGCGGTTTTGGTTTTTGGCGAACCCCGGGTTATAGCCATCTCCAAAGACAAGGTAGTGTTGGGTTTTGGGGGTCCCCGCCGTAGGAGGGGGAGCGATCAGGCCGCGCTTGCAACCCGTCAAGATCACCCCCATTATGCCCAACAAAAGGAGAAAAAGAGTAGAATAGTGCTTCATGTAAGCGAGAGAGGATGAGGGATCAGAAATAAGTGAAAATTATTCTTAAAAAGGCTGGGAATCCGGCCTGTCTTTGTACTCTTTATATCGCAACCGATGGGTGAAGAGGTTGCTCAGGAGAAAACAATTGGCAGAAAAAAAAACTACAGCAAACCTGTACCAGGCAGAACGAAAATCAGAAGGTATAATTGAATCCCACGCCCCATATCCGGGCATTGCTGAGGTAAGTGCCGCCAAAGGCCGCAGTCTGCAAAATAGCGGTGCGTTCGCCGGTAAACTCATACACATGGGTCAAATCAGCCGATAAGCGTGGCGAAAAGTTGATCCCCAGCCCCGTACAGATCCCGATGTAGTTGGCGTCGGGTAATTCGGGCGACACAAAGCCGTCCTTTACTGGGGAAGCATCATAGTAAAGGCCGCCCCGGATTTCCAGCCGCTCGTTGGCCAGGAACTCTGCCCCCAGCCGCAAGCTGAAGGTATTGAGGTAGCCCCGGGCTTCGGGATAATTTTCGAGCACCTTCAGGGGTTGTTCCAATTGAAAATTGAGCGAATCGAAGCCACTCCAGAAGTCGAAGTCCAGGTCGAGGGCCAGCAAAATTCGGTCCTCCGGCTGGTAAGTGAGCCCCAGGGTCAGCATGTGCGGCAGGGGGATGCGGGTAGTGAACGCCGTAGAGGGATAGGCCTCTTCGAGCGAGGCCGGTACGTTGAACTGGGCTTCTCCGCGTTTGAAGCGCATGTTCAGAGAAGAGCGGTAAGCCAGGCCCAGGGCCAGCCGTTCATTGGCCTGGCAGTACAGCCCGGCATTGATCCCCAGGCCATATCCCCGTCCGCTGAGCTGGGTCGAAGCTTGGGTGCCGTTGGGGCCGTTTTCCGGAATGGCAAAACGCAGGTACAGGTCGCCAAACCCATAGACCAGGCCCAAGCCCACGGACCAACGCTCACTGAGCTGGTAGCTGGCCGTAGGCTGGAGAAAAAAAGTGTTGAAAGTAAATTCCTGGGAGATGAATTTGCCCTTCCAGTCGTCAGGCCATTTGGTCCCGCTGACATAGGGATTGTTCAGGCTCAGCCCAAAGGTAAAGCGGGCCAACCTGCTTTTGCTCCCCGGCTGCCAGAGGGCATAGACGTAAACCGGGGTCAAGACCTGCCGCTCCATGCTGTCTTGATAAACACTGGGGGTTTTGGCCAGAAAGCTGGTCAGGGGAAAAACCGCATTGCTGCCAAATATCAGCCCGCTTTTCTCTACCCAGCTCATGGCCCCCGGATTGAAAAAGGTAGCACTGGGGTCACCAGCCAGCGCCGTGCCCGTATGGCCCATCGCCAGGTTGCGCTGCCCGTAGAGGTTCAGCTCCAGCCCCCCCGCCTTGAGCGGAACCCACCATCCCCATAAAACCAATGCCCACAAGTATTTCATAAAAGATGGACAGATGTTGAGAGGTGAGAGGTTGAAATAAGAACCGGCACCCCTTTCACGGCATAATTTATTCCAACAACTTACAAACCGCGGCAATCCAGACCAAGGTAGGAATTTCTCCCCCTGCATGCCAGGTAGCTTTTTTTGCCTTGACCCCTGCCACTTTCCGCTCCCATCCTGCCCGCCCTTGCGCTTACGCCTCTCAACCCGTAGGTTTATTCAGTGATCAGTGAGCAGTGATCAGGGAACAATGAACAGGGAGCAAAAAGCGTGCGTCGCGCTACTGATCCCTGTTCCCTGAAAATTGAAAACTGAGCCAGCCTTACTCCCTAATCCCCCTTTTTTCACCACAGAGGTCACGGATCTTGGATCCCGGAGAAACCGGGAGGAATTTCACGGAGAACACGGAGTTTTTTAACGCAGAGGGCGCAGAGGTTTCGCAAAGGACGCGGAGGAGATGGAAAAGCAGGGCGTAGGAGATCGCGGGGTTTCGACCTGGCGGTCTCAGGTCGCTC